>JBIIHR010000040.1:0-7567 GCA_044235655.1 Cyanobium sp.
ACCACCTGGCAGGGCCCGTGGCGGAGCACCATGGTGCTGATCCAGCGATCGTGGCTCCGGAGCTCAACCGGTTCGCCGCCGATCTATTGGGGGAATCGCTTCTGACCCTGCGGGAGGGCGAGGAGCTGGAGGGGGACGACCTCCAGCTCCCCGAGGAAACGCGGATGCGGCCCTGGGAAGCCCCCATCTTTGAGGTGTACACCGATATGCAGGATCTGCTGCTCTTCGATCCGATCCACGAGGTGGACAACAGTGGCTGGCCGCGGGTGGCCTCTCCCGCTCCCCCAGCCACCTGACCGTGGGTCTCTGCGAGGCCCTGGCGGATCTGGCGTCTGAAGCCCAACCGGCGCTGGCCTATCAGCAGACCCTGGGCTTCGGGCCGATTCCGCTGACCCTGGAGGCCAGCAGGCCGGATCCCATCCAGGCCTTCTCCGGAGCTTTCCTGGCCAGCTCCCCGGCCAGCTGGCCGCCCCTGCGGGTGAGCCTCCTGAGCAGCGCCGATCTCCCGGGGGAGCGGCTTCCTCCGGAGATCCGGCCCCGGGGTGAGGAGGTGCTGCTGGCCCGGGGGGAGGGGCTCACCGCCCTCTCCAGCGGCCCGGAGCGGATCCTCTGGCTGTTTCAGCCAGACCGGGCAGCCGCCCTGCTCTGGGCCGAGGATCTCGCCGCCCTCCCGCCCTGGGAGCTGACCAGCCCTCTGCGGGCGGTGGCCCGGTGGTGGGCTGCCCTGCACGGGGGCGCGATGGTGCATGCCGGTGCCGTGGGCGATGGAGAGCGCTGTGTGCTTCTCGTGGGGGCCGGTGGGGCGGGCAAGAGCACCACCACCATGGCCTGCCTGGGGAGCGGTCTGCAGGTGCTCGGGGATGATTACTGCATGGTGCAGGCTCCAGGAGCCCCCACCCGTCCACCCATCGCCTTCGGGATGTATCGCCACGCCAAGCTGGATGAGCCTGCCCTGGCCCTGCTCCCTTCTCTGCGACAGGGGATCATCGGCTCCGGCTGGCGGGGCAAGCGGCTGATTGATCTGGGTGCTAGCCAGGTGTTGCCCCACGATGTGGCCGCAGTGTGCGAGGTGGTGCAGGATCCGATGGAACCCACCCGATGGGAGCCCCTCTCCCGCGCCAGGGCCCTGCGCGCCCTGGCGCCCAGCACCCTCTTCCAGCAGCGCCTCTGGGAGCGGGAAACCTGGCAGGCCCTGACCGCCACCATCCGCTCCGTGCCCTGTTTCCGCCTGGCGGTGAACGACCCCCAGGCCGTGCCGGATCAGGTGCGGCTGCTGCTCGCTCGGACGGCACCTTGAGCCGGTTCCACGCGGGTCGGGATCTGAGGGTTGTGGTGCCGGCCAGAAATGCAGCGTCCACGATTGCTGCCACCGTGGGCTCCCTGCTGGCCCAGAGCGCTGGTCCCCCCCAGGTGCTGGTGGTGGACGATGCGTCGGAGGACGACACGGCAGCCGTGGCCCGTGCGGCAGGGGCTGTTGTCCTTCTCGATGGACCGGGACTGGGCCCAGGGGGGGCGCGCAATGTGGGCATCGCCGCCACCGAAACCCCCTTGATTGCCTTCTGCGACGCGGATGACCTCTGGCCACCCCAGCGCCTGGTGATGGATCTCGCCTGCTTCGCTCAGGATCCGGAACTGGAGGTGCTGCTGGGTCGCACCCGCTTTGTGGCGGATGACCAGGCCTTCCTTCAGAGACTGCACTTCCCGCTGGGGGAGCCGATCGCCTCCATTCCCCACTTCGGGGCCGCCACCATCCGGCGCGAGGTGTTCGCCCGCGTGGGGATGGTGGATGAGCAGCTGCGTCATTTCGAGGATTACGAGTGGTTCCAGCGGGCCCGCGACCTGGGGGTTCGTCTGCAGACCCATGGCGGGGTTTCCCAGACCCATCGCCTGCACTCCGGCTCCTGGAGCCGGATCCATCCGTCCAGCCCGTCCGACCTGATCGCCATCCTGCACCGCTCCCTGCAGCGCCGGCGGTCTACCGATGGAGCCCGGCAGCCGTGATCTCCCCGTCGTCGCCCTCCTCCCCGTTGCGGCCCTTCTGGTTCCTGCCTGAATATCCTCCCGATCCCGGAGGCATCGGCACCTTTGCCAGGCTGCTGTGCGGGGAGCTGGCGAGCCAGGGGCACGAGCCCCACCTGCTGGTGAGCTGGGGTGGGCCCTCCCGCTCTCGAGAAGGGGGTGTGGAGGTGATCCGCGAGCCCCTGCGGGCCGCCTTCGAGGCCCACCGGCCCGCTGAGGTGTTGCGCTGCCGCCGAGGGGTGGCCGCCCTCAAGCAGGAGCTGCAGCCCGACCTTTACCACGTTCATCTGAGCGATCCCACTCCCCTCCTCCACCTGGCCACGCTGGAGGTGGCGCCCGCGCCCACGCTCCTCACCCTGCATAACCAGATGCTCGGCCTGTTCGACGGCACCGATCCGGGGTCGTTGCTGGCCCGTCTGCTGAAGGAATCCCAGGTGATCACAGGGGTGTCCACCGCCGCCGTGGTCGAGGCCGCCCGGGCCCGGCCCGACCTGGCCCACCGCATGGTGACCATTCCCAATGGGGTGACCCCTGGAGAGGCTCTCCCCCTGCCGGCGGAGCCACGGTTGCTGGCGATCGGCCGGCTGGTGCCTCAGAAGGGCTTTGATCGGCTGCTGCGGGCCCTTCCCACGGTGCTGGCCCGCCATCCACAGGCCAGCCTCGATGTGATCGGGGCAGGGCCCGAACGCCGCCAGCTGGAGGCCCTGGCGGGGGATCTGGGTTTGCTGGATCGGGTGCGGTTCCACGGCTTCGTGGAGCGGGTGCGGGTTCCCGGGTTTCTTGCCCAGGCCCGGTTGGTGGCGGCTCCCTCCCGCTTCGAGGGCATGCCCTACGCCCTGCTGGAGGCGGCGGCCGCCGCACGGCCGATCGTGGCCACCCGGGTGGGGGGCATTGATCAGGTGGTGATGGATCAGCAGACGGGGTTGCTGGTGGATGGGGAGGCGGTGGATCGGGAACCGGCCGTGCTCGGGGAAGCGATCGCCGAACTGCTGGCCGATCCCGATCGGGCAAGGAGCTTCGGGGCTGCCGGCAGGAAGCGGGTGGAGGATCACTTCTCCATCGCGCGCTGCGCCGCGGCCCACGTCCAGCTCTATCGGGCCGTCACCGCTCCGGAGGTGGATGTGGCCGTGATCCTCCCTGCCTGGAACGCCGGCCGCCATCTGGCGGAGGCGCTGGAATCGGCCCTGCGGGAGGCCCGCCGCGTGGAGGCCAGCGTGCAGGTGCTGGTGGTGGACGATGGCTCCAGCGACGACACGGCCGCCGTGGCGCGTCGGTTCGCTCCGGCCGGGGTGGTGCTGTTCCAGCAGCCCAACGGCGGTGAGGCCCTGGCTTACAACAGCGGCCTGGCCCTCACCCGCAGCCGCTACGTGGCCAAGCTCGATGCCGATGACCTCTGGCCGGAGGGGGCCCTGGCGGCCCTGCTGAGCGCGCACGAGGCCAACCCGGAGCTCGAGGCCGTCTTTGGGCAGGCCGTGGAATTCGCCGATCCAGATGCCCCTCCCGACGTTCTCTGGAACCCCGAGCCCACCCTGGTGCGCATGCCCACCACGGGGCTGCTGCGCCGCTCCGCCTACGAGCGGCTGGGTGGACTTCCCGCCGGCGACTCCTGCTGCACCTTCGCCTGGATGGCCAAAGCCCTCAGCCTGGGGCTCGCTTACACCACCATCGATCAGGTGGTGTTGCGGCGTCGCATCCATGGCACCAATGCGTCCCATGCAGTCCCGTTTCTCCAGGAGAAACGCCGGATCGCCCAGCTCAAGGCTGCCCTGGATGCTCGTCGCCGCTCGGCCCGAGGTGGGTGAGTTCGGGGTGGTTGCGGCGGAAGGCCGCAATCCATTTCGCATTCACGGCATCCGCCTGCCGCCGATGGAGGGGCAGTGGCACCTGCACATCCTGAAATCCCAGCGCCTCCAGCAGCCCTGTGATCGTGCCTTCGTAATCGCTGGCTAGATCCTCGTACCACACCCGGATCGGGGTGATTCCATGGGCCCTGAAATAACCGTTCCATTCGCTTGTGCCGTCGCGCAGGGCCTGCCAGGCCCGCAGCAGCGCCCCATCGTCGTAGTGGGTCCGCTCGGCAGCGGGCCTTGCCGGCTCCCGCATGGCGAACGTGCCACTCTGGCTGGCTTTCACCAGGGAAACGCTCTGGGCGATGCGGTCTCGACGATCGAGGTGGATCCAGGTGACCGGCTGAGGCAGCTGGGAGGGGTGGAAGCCCATGGCCTGGGCGTCCCGGAAGTGGTTCCAGAACACCTTCAGGCCAAACACCCCGTTGGCACTGCTGCGGCGGGAAACCAGCCCATCGATGTAAGCCGGCAGCGAGGCGGGTTCGATCTCCCTGTAGCCCCACCACTCCCGTTGCAGGCGAAGACGGCGGAAGAGCCGCCGCCGTTGTTCCCGTTGCGTGGGATGGGGGGCCCCCAGAACCCGGTGGCCACTTTCGAGGAAGCGCGGCAGCAGATACTCCAGAGGAACACCCACCAGCCCGGTGCGCTCCAGGGCCGAACACAGAAGCGTGCTGCCCGTGCGCGGCATGGAGGCCACCACCACCGAGCGGGTGGAGCGCACCGGGACAGGCCGGTCCTGGGGTGTGCCGAACAGGGGCGGAGGCTGCCGGATCCGCCGGAGGAGGTCCACCCCGTGGCGGAGGCCCCAGAGGCTCTTCCATGGAGGCGCCGCCCCCGATTGCGCGAGCACCAGGGCCACGGCGTTGCGGCGGCACGGCCCCTCACCCCTCTCGCTCCACAGCCGGTTGATCAACCGCTCTCGCCCATGCCGCCAGCCCCCGGGGGGTCTGGTGGGCGCTTCAGGGGGCAGGGGCACCTCCAGCGCGGTGCTGAGGTAGGCCAGGGCCGCGGCGGTGGTGAGCGCTACCCGCCGCTGCGTCGCCTGCTGGGCCAGCCGCCGCCAGTCGATGTCCCCTTCGGCGATGAGTAGGGCGGCATCGGCAGCCCAGCGGATGCGCCCCCGGTGGGACAACCGTGTGCCATCCACCAGCGTGTGCAGCAGCAGATCGGTGGCCGAGGGGCGCAGCACGGGGCTGCCGGCCAGGGTGGCGGGCTCGGCCCGTTCCCAGGCCGGATCGCCCGCGGGTCCGGGATGGGCCAGGCGATGGGAGCCGCTGCACACCAGCTGGATCGGATCCGCTGGGTTGAGCAGACCGGCGGCCCGATCCAGGTTGCAGGAGTGAACAAGGAGATGGATGGTCTGCAGGTCCCGCAGGGACCTGTCCTCCCCATCGATGCGCTGCGCTCTCGCGGCCTCCCCCACCAGCATCACCGGGATGGCGGCCTCCTCCAGGCGGCGCAGGGCGGCGGCGATGGCTCCTTCCCCCTGGGCCCAGCGGATCCGCAGATAGCGGCGCTGACCCGCCAAACGCTCCCGGTCGGGGTCGGGGGCTCCCGTGGCGCAGAGGGTGCGGTGCACCAGGGGCAGCAGGCTCCACTGGCCCGGATGGGCCGCATCCACTGAGAAGTGGGGCCTCACCTGCAGCCAGGCCTCCAGTCCCTGCTGATCCGGATGGATGGCGGCCTTCAGCAGGAGGGTGTCGAGGGCATCCGGCAGATGGAGGCCCGGGGCGCTCCTCTTCATGGCCGGCAGGGAGCGGTGCCCGGTGTCGGAGGATCCTCCCTATGTCTGCCGATCCCCAGCTCCCGGAGCCCTTCGATGGGGCACCCCTGACGCCCCGGGCCCTTCAGGCCCTGCGCCGGCTGGTGGCGGCGCTCCTGAAGGAGGAGCGCGGGGAACCCGGCGTCTCCGAGGCCCTGGTGGAGGACCTCAGGGAGCAGGGCCAGCAGGTTCCTCTTCGGGAATGGCTGGCCATGGTGCAGCGGCAACGGGTGGTGGGCTTCCTGCAGCGCCATCCCCTGGTGGACCGGGTGCTGCCCTTCCTGCCCGGGGCCCTGCAGCAGCCGGCCCGGGAGGAGAGGGTGGCGGCCCTCCTGCTGGCTCGCTTCACCGCCGACACCGTCGGGATGTTCCAACGGGCGGGTCTGCCGGTGCTGGTGATCAAAGGAAGTCCCCTCTCCCTGCAGACCACCGGCCTGATCTCCGGCCGGGGCCGGAGTGGCGACCTGGATCTCTGGGTGGATCCCCGCAACCTGGAAGCCGCCATTCGCCTGCTCGAGCAGATGGGGTTCCAGAGGGAGTGGGGGGAGGCCCCCCTCAATCTGGAGGGTTTCCGCTGGCGTTACTGCCGCTGGACCGGCTATGAGGTCACTCTCCGTCGCCAGTGGCAGTCCATCGATCTCCACTGGGCGCTGAGCTACGCCCGGGCGGAGGTTCCCGATTTTGCGGAGGCCTGGCACCAGCGGGAGAGGGTGGATCTCCATGGGCACCAGATTCCCACGCTCAGCCGTCGACACGCCTTTGTTTACGCCTGTGCCCATGCTTACAAGGATCAGTGGCGGTCGCTGCGCGACCTGCTCGACATCGATCGCCTCTCCCGTCAGCTTCCATCCGCCACGCTGCGGACGTTGGCGGGTTACCGATCCGTTCAGCTGAGTTGCGCGGTGACCCATGCCCTCACCGGCTCGGAGGCCCTCACCTCCTGTGCCCTCGAGCCCCCATCTTCCCGCTCTGGGGTGGCCTGCCAACAGGCCCTGGCGGCCCAGCTGCGGGGCGCTCCGGTGAACCTTCGGGAGCCGGATGAGCCCTGGACCCTGGGGTTTTCCCTGCGCAATGGCCGGCGGATGGTGGGGCTCAGCGCCGCTCCGGTGGATCGGATGCGCCTGCTGCTGCAGGTGGTGTTTCCCCCCAGCCTCTTCAACGACCCCCAGACCGGCCAGGATCGGGGGCTGGGGGATGCCCTGCTGCTGCAACTGCGGCGCCTCACACCTCTTTCGCCTGCACCTTCGCCTCCTCCTCGGCGCTTAGGCGTGGCTGAAACCTCCCATCAGAAATCCCTTTGATTTCGAGAACAATTGCTTCAGGCTTCGCCTCATGGGGCTCGGACCCCAAGGCGAGTATCCAGCTTTGAGCAAGATGGGTTCGTACTCCGCGCTGTTCTCGGTGAGGATCACGAAATCGTCGAGCTTTTCGTAGATGTGCAGTGGGCTCGGATGGGTCACGGCCACTTCCCTGAGTCCAGCCTTCACGGATCCCCACCAGAAATCATCCCCACAGACAAGGCCTTTCGGGGAGATGAGCTTGAGAGCCTCACTCACGTCCTGGCAGACGGAGTGAAAATCGTGAGCCCCGTCGACATAGACCACATCAAACTGAAGTCCTTCCCGTGCGAAGTAGGGCATCGCTGAGGAGGATGCAGCCCGGAGGGGGCGAATTTTATCTTGCAACCCATGGTCCCAGACATTGCGCAAAAAGTCGTCAAAGAATGTGGGCCCATACTCGCTGAGAGATAGTTTCTCGATGTTCCATGTTTCGCCGCAGCTGCTGAGAAAATGTTCAACCGAGCCCAGCCATGTGTCGACGCAATACACAACGGAATCTGGCCGGTAGTCCGAGGCGGCATGTGCCCAGGCAATGGCCGAACTGCCCATCCAACTTCCGACCTCCAGGATGCTTTCCGGTTTGACCAGGCTGCACACAT
>JBIIHR010000041.1:0-7533 GCA_044235655.1 Cyanobium sp.
ACAACACATCCACGTACTTGAGCAAGGGTTTAAGAGAATGAGGCTCTCGGATATCGGAGAAATTAATGTGAATCTTATCGGCAAAGTTGTTTAAGTTGAAGAGATTTCCCCCGAATTCTGGAATCATGCTGTCAATGACAGTAACGCGGCTCCCATAGGTGGCCAGCCGCAAGGCCAAGGTGGAGCCGATGAATCCAAGTCCACCCGTAATCAGGATGTGCTTGTCTCGCCACTGTTCGGCAGCCGATGCCAGATCTGGAGCCCCGCCTTTCACCACTTCCTCAAATGCATCGATTTAATGGGACTTAACGTAGCAGCCGTTTTGATGCGAAGCTTAGATCTGTCTCCCGATGATAGACGTCAATATTTCCTGGCCAGCCTCTTTTCTGTCACCTGAGATCTGACCTCTCCCCTCCAGGCTTTTCCGGCTGGCTGGCTTGGTGCGCTGGTGCACCCGCAGGGTTGCCTCTCGTATGCCAGTTGCAGCGGCCTCAATGGTGAAAAGCTCTTCGACCCGTTGTCTCGCCGCTTCTCCCATGCGTTTCGAAGCTGCGGGATCGGCGGCCATGGTGCGCAGGCAATCGGTGAGGCCTTGGATATCCCCACAGGCAAATTTCAGTCCCGTGGTGCCTTCCATCACCAAGTCTTCCGCGCAACCCACCAGATCGCTCACCACCGCTGGCAGTCCGCAGGCCATGGCCTCGTTGACCACCAACCCCCAGGTTTCTCCATGATCAGAGGGAAGCACCAGGCAGTCGGTCGCCGCGTATGCGGCGGCAATCTCCGATTGATTCAGAAAACCACCGAAGCTCACCGGTAGCTGGAGTTCCGCGACCCGTCTCCTGCAGTCCTCCTCCAAGTGGCCTGTCCCCACGATGAGCAGGTGAATCCGGAGTGCGGCACCATCCCCATGGCTCGTGAGGCTTTCCATGGCGGCGAGCAGATCAAAAGGCCGCTTTTTGTCTTGAAGTTTGCCTGCAAAGAGAAAGCAATAAGACTCTTCAGGAATTCCCCAGCGTGCCCGGAGCTCGGAACGGTGCTGCCTCTCTTGGGCCGACTGGTGGGCAAAAAGGCTGTTGTCCACAAAATGCGGGGAGCCGATCAAGTGTTCATCGCCCATCCCGTGGCTGTGATACCAGCGGGCATTGGCCGAGCCCACCGGCAACCCGATGGCCACACCTTGAAAGAGGCGTCGGTACACCCATCGCAAGGGACGTGATCGGGGACGGGCCCCGTTGGAATCCATGCGTAGCAGGATCGGAATGCGGAGCCAACGTGCTGCCCAATGGGACTGCACCATGCTGAAAAAATGCCAGCCCGTGAGAAGGACGGCATCGGGGCGTTCCCCTGTCTTGCCCCAGCCCAATTCCCTCAGGGGATTGGCCAGCCAGACACCCAGATAACCGCTCGTGATTCCTTTTCCCCGGCCGCTGGGCGCCAGGCGCCAGCGATACCCCTCCAGCAGAGGCACATCCCATGTGAAATCCACCCCGAATCCCAGGCCTTGGGTGCGTTCATCAGGAAGGGAGTGATAGACGACTTCGCTTTTCAGGCTTGGGTCAGCCGCGAGGTATCGGAAAAGAGGGGTGTGGTATTGCACCGGATGGCTTCCCACAATCAGCAGGCGAGGGGTGCGCGTGGGCAGGTAGGCCGCCCCTTGTCCATTCAGTCGCCAAGCCCAGATCAGGCCACGGATTTCTCCCAGCAGGGTGACGGGGATCCACCAGGGCTTCTGGAGATGGTGGCGCGTTCGCACGCAGCGCAGCATGGCTCCCAGGATCGCCCCACCAGCTGACCCAGCCGGCAGCGTGCGCAGCAGGAAGTAGTACCGACCCACGGCATGGTCCGGCTTTGCCGTGGTGAGGTGGTTGGGGGAGGTGCGGGTGCCGCCCCTTTCGGCCCGCAGGTGGTGAATGAGAGCCCCTGGCTCGTAAAAGATGGTTTGGTCGTCGCTGCACCAGCGATGGGCGAATTCCGCTTCAAAGTGGTAAGCCACCTTCACGAAGTTCTCATCAAACCCCCCGAGTGCCAGGGCTCTCCTGCGGGGGATCGCCACATTTCCCCCCATGAAGGTCTGAACCCATCTCGGCTCCAGGCTGTTGAAGAAAAAGGGCGATCCCTCGGGATCACTTTGTCGCCCGTGCCAAGGCTGGAGCACCCTGCCGGCCACCATGGCCTCGGGGTGAGCTTCCCCTGCCCGTTGGTGGGCTTCAAGAAGGTGTGGGTCGGGATGGATGTCATCGTCGAGAAACAGCACCCGATCGCCATGGGCCTCCATCAGAGCCACGTTCATGGCGGCCGTGATGGAGGGCCGCTCTAACCGCAGCCAACGGATCCGCCCTTCTTGATTCCAGGCTTCCAGCTTGGCCTCGCTCTCCGCGTCATGGACAGGGGTTTGATCCACGATCAGCAGCTCCCAGGGTGGGGAGGCCAAATCCAACAGGGCGTGGACGCTCTCGATCAGGACCCTGTCCCTGCCGTAGGTGGGGATGGCAACGGTGAGCTTCATCCGTTCGGAAGCATTCATGGCAGGTTGTCGACCCCAGTGTGCCGCGCCGATCACGGCGAACATTCAGGCTGTGCCTGATTGCCAACTTGGCCAGGGATGGCTCAAACATGGCCGTCGGTTTGCTGCTGGCGGGCCTTGGGCAACTTCCCCTAGCTGTCTTCGACTCCCCGCACGATCCGCGAGAGCTCGCTGCGTTCATCACTGGTGATTCTGTGGGGGACCCCGCTGATGATTCGTTCGAAATTGGTGAAGGAGTCTTTGATTTCCGGACCATTGCCCGTGATCACGAATTCGCGAATGCCCTTGTCGTGCCAGGAACCACGCATCTTGAAGACGTTGAGCGCCCTGGCCATCTCGCCACGAATTTCGACGTATTGAAGCAGAAGAATTGTGTCTGTAATGGTGGAGATGTGGGAGTCGGTAATGGAATGACTACCCATAAACTCTTCCGAAGTGTTCGTGAAAAAGCCCGCGATTTCTTCCTGCTTTGCATAGCCAGTGACTCCGATCACGAACTGACGGAAAGCGTTGTGGCTGACACCCCGGGCGAGAGCGGACAACGAATCAATGGCCATCCGGGAGGGCTTGAACTGACCGATCTCGGTTTTGATGATCTGCAGGTGATCTTCCAGGCCGGTGGATTCGGGATAGGCACAGATGATCTTTAGGAGGCCATCCTGCTCCATTTGTTCAAAGTCAATCCCCCAGCTTGTGGCGTTGCGCAGGAGCTGGGCTCGCGATTCTTCGTAGGCAAAGAGGATGGCTCTCTCCTTGCTGCGGCAGGCATCTTCCACGAACTTGCTGACGAGCAGGGTCTTGCCAGTGCCCGTGGCTCCCGTGGCCAGGATGATCGAGTCTTTGAAGAAGCCCCCTCCACACATTTCATCCAACCTGGGCACGCCAGAACTCAGTCGAACGTTTGAGGACCGCTGGGTGAGGCGCATAGCACCGAGTGGGAAGATGCTGACTCCGTGGCTTCCCATCGTGAAGGGAAACTCTCCTTTCATATGGGTGGTGCCGCGCAGCTTGAGGATTTCAACGGTTCTCCGCCTTCGTTCCCCTTCAAGAACGTTGCGAAGAATCACCACGTTATCGGACACAAACTCTTCCACGCCGTACCTGGCGATCGGGCCGTATTCGTCAATTCTTTCCGTGGTCATGACCGTGGTGACACCAATCTCCTTGAGTCGGGCGATCAGACGAAAAATCTCCCGGCGCACAACGGAGATGGCATCGTATTGCTGAAACACAGCTGTGAGGGAGTCGATGGCTACCCGTCTGGCTTTGTACTTGCGTATCGCGTAATTGATTCTTTCGATCAACCCGGATAGATCAAAGCTACCCGCTACATCCTGGCCTTCCGGATCGGGGGAGGCATCGAGCAGAAAGAGCTTGTCCTGTTCAACCATTTCCTGCAAGTTCCAGCCAAAACTTGCGGCGTTTCGCAGGATATCTAAGGGAGATTCCTCAAAGGTGACAAAAATACCAGGCTCGTTGAAATCCCTGATTCCATTGTAGAGAAAGTTCAGGGAGAAAACTGTTTTACCCGTGCCAGAGGTGCCGCTGATGAGTGTGGATCGGCCGATTGGTAAGCCCCCATGACAGATATCATCAAACCCCTCGATTCCTGTGGGGAGCTTTTGGACTTGAAGAAGATTGTTTGGATCCTGCATGACACGGGGAGAACGGTTTGGAGGGAGAGCGGAAGATATGGGTGTCAGGATGTTTCCATCGGATCCTGGCGCTGATCTTGGGAGGGGGCGTCTCCTGGGTGTCCCTCTGATGCCTGTGCTGGAGTGATGTCTGGGGTGTAATCCTCCATGCCGTAGTTTTCATCTGCCAACTCTTCGTAGAGCAGGTCGAGACCAATGAGGACCCGTTCTCGGTCGGATAGGTCCCCAATGATTCTCCGAACCGGTGGGGGCAGAATCTTGGCCAATGTTGGAGTGGCTAATATCTTGTCCTCTTCGGCCAGCTGTGGATTTTTCAGCACATCAATCACTTTTAAGGCATAAACACCACGAAACTCAGTTTCCAGAATGTTTCGCAGGGTCTTCAAAGCACGCATGGAATTGGGCGTGTTTCCCGCCACGTAAAGTTTGAGAATGTAGGTTTTGCGCGCGGCCATTTTAAGCGTGCTCCTGGTGAAGGCTGAACGTGTCTTGAGGTGTCGCCATGGGTCGGTCCGGTGGAACGGAGCGCCGATACATTTCACAGAGATGGGCCATGACGTCCAGGAGGGCAAGCCGGTAATCCTGGAGAAATTCAATCTTATGGCCTTCCAGCTTTAGTTGTTTCCAGAAGCCGTCAATCAAGTTCATGTGGATCTCCACTGTTGTTGTAATGGGCAAATCAGCAAAAAAAGCGGTGTTCACGAAACTTTCCAAGGCCTGGTTTGCCGCGGCCGGATCCCGGAAGTAGCTCACCAGCAGGTCCCGGTAGGTGCGACTGAGGGAACGCAACAACTCCCCGCGCTCCGATTCGGCCAGGTTGCGAAAAAACCGTTCCGGATCCCGCTTGTAATACACGCCCAGGTAGCCGAGCCGGTCGTTGAGCCGATTGGCCAATTTCCAGCGTTCCTCGGGGTCGTTGCTGCTCCCCATCAAGCCCTCCCCTCGGGCCTGCCCCCTCCTCAGGAAGCGGGAAATGGCCGCATCCAGGCTGTAAGGCAGTTGTTCGAGTTGGTCGGCAGGAAGATGCACCTCGGCGTTGTGGTACTCAATCTTGCCGGTCACTTCCCCAATCACCACGGCGGGAAACAGCAACTCCTCCTCCCTTAGCTGCCGATAGAGATCGCGCGGCCAGGCGTCCTGCTCTAACAGCACGGCGTCCACTCCCTCCCGGTGTGCACGCAAATGGGCCAAGGGGTCCCCGTTGTCCTCCAGGGCCACCAGGGCAAAGCGCCTGGACTTCAGCCAAAGGGCACAGGCGCCCTGAAGAGTGGGGCTTTGCAAAAGGCTGGCAATGGTGAGGGCGGGTTCGCTCATGGATGGATGCAACCGCCAAACCAGTGGTGGACGCCTCCAAATGTTGACGAATCGGAGGTCAGAACGGGAGGATCTTTGTTTGTCTTCCAATTGCCGTGAGTCCAGGCCCAATGGTGGCCTTCTGCCCCAGCCTGGCCGCGCCCCCTTCCTCCCATGAGTGTTTCCGCCCCCTCCACCCCAGAGAGCCCCAAGGCCGATCGTTCTTCTGCGAGCCCAGACGGTCAGGTTTACGCGATCGTCGAGGCCTCAGGCCAACAGTTCTGGTTGCAGCCCAACCGATATCTCGACCTGGATCGGCTTGAGGCCGAAGTGGATAGCACCATCATCCTGGAGTCGGTGTTGTTGCTTAGTGGTGCCAAGGGCGTCACTTTGGGTCAGCCCTACGTGACAGGCGCCACGGTGGAGCTCAAGGTGCTGGCCCACCGCCGCGGTCCCAAGATCCTGGTCTACAAGATGCGCCGCAAGAAAAAGACCCGCCGCAAGACGGGTCATCGCCAAGAGCTGACCAGGGTTCTGGTGCAAGCCATCCAGGTGGGCGGCAAGGCGTTCACCTGACGCCGAGAAGGCTTCATCCTGCTTTAGATCATTCCCTTCCTTCCCCGTTTTTTCGCTTTCTTCCCCATGGCTCATAAGAAAGGCACAGGCTCCACACGAAACGGCCGCGATTCCAACTCCAAGCGTCTTGGCGTCAAAGCCTATGGGGGTGAAACGGTCACGGCAGGCTCCATCCTCATCCGCCAACGGGGCACCTCCGTGTTGCCTGGCGACAACGTGGGTCGTGGCTCGGACGACACCCTGTTTGCGCTCACCGATGGGGTTGTGCAGTTTGAGAGCATCAAGAGGGCCCTTCGTAACCGCAAGCGCATCAGCGTCCTCACGGCCTGAGCTGATCCCTTCGCTGGCCCGTGGCAAGGGGTTTTGAGCATTGATCTGCGGATTTTTGGTGCTGGACAAACCAGCGGGGCCCACCTCCCATGCCTGTGTGGCGCGGGTTCGCAAGGCTTACGGCCTCAAGCGGGTGGGCCATGGCGGCACCCTGGATCCCGCCGTCACCGGAGTGTTGCCCATCGCCCTCGGCCCGGCCACCCGATTGTTGCCCTATCTCCCCGGAGATAAGGCCTATCGGGCCATCGTGCAGCTGGGGGTGCGGACCACCACGGATGATCTTGAGGGGGATTGTCTGGAACGAACGGATCCACCCAGCTCCCTCACGAGGCTTGAACTCGAGAAGGCCCTGGATCCGTTTCGTGGGGCGATCGAGCAGAGGCCCCCTGCCTTCTCTGCCGTGCATGTGCAAGGGAGACGGGCCTATGACCTGGCCCGTGCTGGCGAGGCTGTGGTGCTCCCGGCTCGTCAGGTCACGATCCATCGGCTTGACCTCTTGGACTGGGATTCGCAGCTCGGCCGGCTGGCGTTGGAGATCCAGTGCTCCTCCGGCACCTACATCCGATCCTTGGCCAGGGATCTGGGGGACAGCCTCGGATGTGGTGGGACCCTGGCCCAGTTGCGCCGCACCGCCGCCCTGGGTTTCGAGCTCAGCCAGAGCGTGCCCTTCGAGGCGTTGCCCCGCGAAGGCTTGGCCCATCCCCCTCCCCTCCTCGACCCCCTTCAGGTGCTGGGCCATCTGCCCCAGCACCGCCTCCGCGAAGAGGATCGATCGGCCTGGCGATGTGGCCAGCCCCAGGCGTGCTCCCAGCCCTGGCCCCTCGACACGGTTGTGGTGATCGTGGCTCCGGATGGCAAGCTGGCAGGGCTGGCCAAGGTGGAAGGTGCCGGGGTGTTGCAGCCCCGCCTTGTGCTTCACGCCATCGGCTGACGCCCCCTATCGCCCCCAGATCCGCCCCGCCATGGCCGGCCACAGCAAATGGGCTCAGATCAAGCGCACCAAGGCTGTGGTGGACGCGAAGCGCGGCGCGGTCTTCACCCGGTTGGGTCGGGAAATCACCGTCGCTGCCAGAGGTGGCGCCGATCCTGCCGGCAATTTCCAGCTGCGCACTGCCATCGAAAAGGCCAAGGCGGCTGGGGTGCCCAACAGCA
>JBIIHR010000042.1:0-7490 GCA_044235655.1 Cyanobium sp.
AAGCTTTTGCACTGTCGCTCAAGCCATAAACCAACTCATCAATGAACCCTCTCAGCACTTGAATATCCCTTTGCCCAAGAAGACACACGGCAACAAAGCCAAGGAGGCCAAACAAATCAGCAAAGACATTCTTGACGGCTTCAGTACTCTCCTTGTCCGCCTCTTCCTTCAACTCCTGGGCGCGATTTTGCAGTTGTTTCTGTAGTTCTTCTCTGCTAGGTAGTGGTTCGTTGTGAAGGAGATGGTCAAACTCAATTTCCGCCTGAAACACGCGCAGCTTTTCAACGGCCTGCTCCTCGAGTTTGGGTTTCGGGTAACTGAGAAAGGCGGTGTCTGGTGAGAAGCGATCCACCAGAGGAGAGACGATGTAGGTGCGGCTGATCTGTTGCACCAGGATGGGCACCAGAATCATCAGCAACAAAATGCGCAACGCCACCAGAGTGGAATCCCGCCGTCTGCGAAAACCAGCAACCACACTCGCTTCTGCTTCAGGATCGAGTCGCTGCCGCACCTGATCCACCACTCCTAGGAGGCTGCGCGGCAGAATTTCGGGGCTCCGACTCAAGCTGGGGAGCTGTTCCCGGGTCCCTGCATAACGCGCAGTCACTGATTCGAGCAATTGCAATTGGCGCAATTCCTGACCGCTGAGTTCCTGCCGATAGGGCTTGATCTTCTCCACGCATTGCTGGCAGACCTGCAATGCTGCCCGAAAACGGCGCAACACCTGGGCTTGCATGGCTTTGGGGATGCGCAGCTCGAGTTCGGGCCTGACGGGGCGATCCTGGTAATACTCCAGTTCGATGCTTTGGATGAGCAGGGCTGCTTCGTAGCCCCTCTCCAGATCACTGCTTAGGTCTAGGGCTTGGGCATTGCCAAGGCGGCCCATCCAGTCGCGGAATCCCATCGGTTGTTCAGCGAGAAAACACCCACCAGGTCGCCATCGGCACCACGGTGCCAATGACAAGCAAGACGACCACCCAAGTGAAGGCGTGGCTGCTTTCCGTTTCCTCCTTACTAGGAATGTTGCTGGCCAGAACCGGTGCCTCCTCGATGAGGGGTTCTCCCGGGTCTTCACCTCCTTGAAGCACCGTGCTGAGTCGGCTAATGGCATCCAGGGTGGCCTGGCGGTAGCGATCGGCGGAGCGAAGGGGGGTTGCCATGGTGGTGTCTGCTGTGCTGGCCAGCAATTCAGCCGGAAGTCGCCCCTTCAAGCCTTTGGAGGCCACCACAGCGGTGGAACGGGTTTGGGCGTCGATCAGGAGAAGCAAACGGGGTGGACCAGCGGACTCAGGATCGGACGGGGCTGTATCCCATCGGGCCAGAAGATCTTCGCCGAGCGTCTCAATGCTGACGTCGTAGTCGAGTTTGGAAACCGTAACCACTTTGGCGTCGACCCGCTCATCGTCAAACGTCTGAAGAACTCTCTCGATCTCCTGGGCGCTGGCCCGCGAGAACACATGGCCTTCATCCAGCACATGGGAGGAGGGAGCGGTCTGGGGGAAATCCGCAGGCCCGATGGCCATGACAGGAGCAACCACCGCCAACAGCACCACGAGAGAAACGCTGGCGGAGGCCAGCACCGATGAAGCCCATCGACGAAGTCCTTCGTGCCGTTGAGGGGCACCGCTGCTGGATGGAGGAGTCACCGCAAGCTCCAAGGGAAGGCGTCATCATCCAGTCTGCCGCGCAAGCGCCGATCATGCTCCTTTGAAGTTCAGCTGGATTTCTCAACGAGCCTCCAACCACCATGTCCCTTCCCATACCAGCTCGTGTTGTTCTGTCGATCGGCCTTGGGGGCCTGGTGCTCGCCGTGGCCAACCAGCTCAGCTCTCCCGAACTGGACCCCTTCCTGGAGCGAGCTTCCGTGCTGGCCAGTTTGCTCGCGGTGGTGCTGATGGTGGTGGCAGCTCTCTGGCAGCGGGTTGAGCCTCCGGCGGCCGACCGCGCAGCCCTCGTGGGCGAACAGGGCTGGGACTTGGCTGAGGGACTCCCTGACCCGTTGGTTGCCGAACTGGGCTGGGGCAGCTCCATGGTGCTCACGGCGACCCCTGCGGCCGTTCTTCTCCTGCACGACGGGGAACGGATCATTCTGCGCCGGGGATTGCTTGGAGCTGAAACCTTTGCCCCCGGGCTGATCTGCAGGCAGGCCTTGACGCGTCAGCGGTCGATCTCCCTTGTGGATTTGAAGCATTACCCAGGTCGGGCTGAATTTGACGCGTTGCTCCCGGGCTTGCCGGCGGTGGTTGTGCAGCCCATCGGAGAAAGGGGGCTTTTGCTGGTGGGGGGCTGGACGGCCCGTTGCTTCAGCCAGGCCGATCTGCGTTGGATCGAAGGCTGGGCCGGAAAGCTCAAAACGCAATGGGCTGGGCTTTGGGCCGAGGCCGTTCCGGCTTCGGAGCCGCTACCTGACGGGGAACCCGCCATTGGCTGAACACCCTGCCATTTGGAGTGGTGGCGGTCACCCCTCCACCGGGGCCCAACTGGCCCTCCATGCGCTCAGCGCGGGTGAGTTGATCATTAGGGCGCCGGTAGAGCACCTGGCCCTGGGCACTGATTCCCTGGGTCTTCCAGTTCCAGTAGCACCTTTGGGCCGTCAACACGTCGCCGTTCTGTCGCAGCTGGCAGTTTCTTCTGATGCGGGCCGTGGATGACTTGCCATCCAGCAACAACTCCTCCCCCTGAACCTGCAGATTCCCTTTCTGCCCTTGAAAGGCATCGCTGTTCTTCAGTTGGGACTCTTTGGTGTTGAAAGCGAGATCTGTGCCCCGAAACCAACTCTGTTCGCCGGCATCCACAAACTCCACCGGACCAAAAAGGGTGTAGGCCTGCTTAAGGGTGTTTCCCTCCAGGCGGGAGCCCTTCAAGAGCTGGGGGGGGATGTGGCCCGCACGTCCGGGTGGCCGACGGGTCATGCTCACGGGGCCGCGGATCTTCAGATCCCCTTGCCCAGGGCGCCAATCCACCTCCTTGAAAGTTCCCTGGAGTTCAAGCGGGAGCTCGGATGTCTTGGCGTTCATGGCCACGGGTTGGCTCCATCGCTGGAAGGTGGGCTCCCCGCGGAGCTCAAGCAGGTCTTTTTCCAGAAACAGGCTGGCTGTCTTGGCGGAGAGTTGGGTCTGAAGGTTGCGCACCTTTGGTCCCAGTTCGAAGCGCATCCTGGATTCTTGTGGAATCCAAAGAACCCGATCCGCGCTCAGCAGGAGGGGATCCTTCCCCAGGCGCTGCAACCGGATGTCTCCCTCCAGCAACATCACCGCTCCGTCATTGATCACGGTGCCCGTGGTGGCCGACAGCTTGTAGAGCGGCTTCCCCTTCTCAAAGATCACGCCTTCTGGTCGCAAGGCACGGGCCACGCTGCTGCGCAGGTCGTAGCGCGCTTCCGGACTCTTCAACGACCAGGCCGGTTGGCCCTGGCGGGTGCGCTGCTGGAGATCCAGGGCTCGGAAGGTGAAGGGGGGTGCACTCTCTTCGGGCTGAATGCTGGTCTGCCGGCTGCAACCCTGAAGAATGGCCCCAGCACCGAGACTGGCCAGCAGCAGGGGAACCCACTGGATTTCCCGCCGCGACAGGCGCTGCCGGAACTGGTGCGATGGTGGCTTCAAAGGGGATCTGGCAACTCCAGCCGTTGCATCACAGGGGAAGCCTCCGGGAGCAGGCTCAAGGGAGACAACCCTCCCCAGTGGCGAGCCTGGTGCCAGGCTTCCTTGGCCACCGTGGCAGAAGCCACCGCGGCCTCTCGAAGGGTGTTGGCGGGCCAGAACGCATCGCAGGGGATGGTGGGGCAGGCCAGCTGCTGCAACATCCGGGAGGAGAGGTCGGGAAGGAGTGGGGTGAGGAGCACAGCGATCCAGCGGCAGCTCTCCAGAACGGCGTACAGGTCGGCTCCAACCGCCTCTTCCTGGTCGGGCTGTTTCATGCGCAGCCAGGGAGCCTGATCATTGAGATAGCCATTGGCCGTTTCGGCCAATCCGAGCACTGCCTCTGCGGCGGAGCGGAAATCCAGTTGCTCCATGGCGGTATCGAACCGGAGGGCTGCCTGGCGGCTGGCCACGGCCAGGAGGTGGTCCTCCGATGACCCCATGCCGGAGGGGGGCACGGCCCCTGCGAACCACTTGCGCGACATGGACACGCTGCGATTGAGCAGATTGCCGATGGTGTTGGCCAGATCATTGTTCACCAGGTCGCTGAAGCGTTTCTGCTGAAAGTCACCGTCGTCGCCAAAGGGGATATCTCTCAGGAGGTACCAGCGGACCGCATCCCTGCCGCATTGCTCGAGCAGCGCTTCAGGATCCAGCACATTCCCGAGGGACTTGCCCATTTTCTGACCCTCCCGGGTGAGAAAACCATGGCCAAACACCCTCTCCGGTAAGGGCAGATCTGCGGACATCAACATTGCGGGCCAGAAGACGGCGTGGAAGCGCAAGATGTCCTTACCGATGACATGCAGCTGGGCCGGCCAGCCCCTGGCGTCCAGTTGTTCCAGGCTCACCGGAGCCTTGGGATCCAGGAGGGCGGAGAGATAGCCCAGAAGGGCGTCAAACCAGACGTAAAACGTGTGACCAGGGTGGCCCGGCACGGGAATCCCCCAAGGCAGGTCGATCCGGGAAATGGAGAAATCCCGCAACCCCCGCGCGACGAAATTTTCCACTTCCCGCCGGCGTGTGGCTGGGGCGATGAACCCTTCCCGCCGGACCAACTCCTCAATCCGGTCCTGGTAGCGGGAGAGACGGAAGAACAGATTGGGCTCATCCCGCCACTCCAGTGGGCGTTGGTGGATGGGGCATGCCGGTTCCATCGCATCGGGGGCCTCATCCTTGAATTCCTCACAGGCCACGCAGTACCAACCCTGCTGACGCCCCTCCAGCACGTCGCCCTTGGCTTCCACGCGGGCAAAGAACTGCTCCACCAGTTCACGATGGGGCCCGGCGGTGGTGCGGATGAAGCGGTCCTGACTGATGCCCCAGGCCTGCCAGAGATCGCTGAAACTGGCGCTGTTGCGATCGCAGAAGGCCTGGGGAGCCAGGCCTGCCGTTGTGGCTGTGCGCTGAATCTTCAAGCCATGCTCATCAGTGCCCGTCACGAAGGTGACCACCTTGCCCTGGAGCCTCTGATAGCGAGCGATGGCATCGCAAGCCAGGGTGGTGTACGTGCTCCCGAGATGGGGCTTGTCGTTGACGTAGTAGAGCGGAGTGGTGAGGGTGAAGGACATCACGGACGGGCGGGCTTCGTTGGCGCGGCTGGTGTCGCCAGATCGGCTCGCCATTTCGGCCCTGCCTGGGACTGGATCTTACCCATGGCCCCAGAACCTCTCCCCCATCGGCGATGCTGTGGGCGAAGCGGCCCTGGGCCGTGCCCTGCGCGTTGGACGCCGTGAATCGCAGAACCGTCGAGGTGGTGGTGTGGGGTGGAGGCACCGGTGGTGTGGCCGCAGCCTTGCAGGCGGCCCGCAGCGGTGCCCAGACCCTGCTTCTTACCCCTGGTCCCTGGCTTGGAGGAATGGTGAGCGCCGCGGGGGTCTGCTGTCCTGACGGCAATGAACTCTCTCCATGGCAGACCGGTCTGTGGGGGGCCCTCCTGCGGGCCCTTGCCGCCGAGACACCCGGGGGACTTGATCACAACTGGGTGAGTTGTTTCGGTTATCTCCCGTCCACAGCTGAAGGCATCCTGCGCCGTTGGTGTCAGGAGGCACCGCACCTGGAGTGGTGGCCCCTGGCCCGATTGGAGGCCGTTGAGCGGCGGGGCGATCGCATCACAGGACTTGAGGTGCAGTGGCAAGGGGGGCCATGGAGCATCCAGCCCACCATCGTGGTGGACGGCAGTGATCGGGGCGATCTTTATCCCCTGGGGGATGTGCCCTATTCCCTCGGTTGGGAAGCCAGGGAAACCTGGGGGGAACCCAGTGCCCCCCTCCAGAGTGATCTGGAAAGCCAGGCGTTCTTTCAGAACCAGCCGGTGCAGTCGCCCACCTGGGTGGTGATGGCCCAGCTCAGGGAGGAGGGCAGCCCGCTCCAGGCCTCAGCGAATTTCTCGTCTGGTCTCGAACCACTCCCGCCCTTCACGGAGGTCACCCGTCGTTTTGGCCTGGAGCGGACTCTCACCTACGGCCGCCTTCCTGGGGGTGTGGTGATGCTCAACTGGCCCCTCTCAGGCAACGACTGGCATGGGGGGCTGGAACGGGCCTTCGATGCCGCCACTCCCGCAGGAGAGGTGCGCGCGGACCTCGCCGCGGACATGCAGAGCCACAGCCGGGCCTTTGCCGATGCCCTGATGACCATCAGCCAGGGACGCCTGGCCCCGGCGTCCGTGTTTCCAGGACGGGCGGAGGCTGCCGCTGGGGACCTGTACGGCCCCCAAGACCTTGCCCTGATGCCTTACTGGCGGGAGGGCAGGCGCCTGCTGGCGATGGAGACTGTGATTGAGCAGCACCTCCTTCCTCAGGGGCCAGGGGCTTCCATCGCGCCGATGCCCCAGGGAGGTTCTGGCCAGACGACGGCCATCGCCGTGGGGAACTACGCCAACGACCATCATTATCCAGGTGCGGACTGGCCCCTGGCTCCCAAAAGCTGCCGCTGGGGGGGGCGGTGGACCGGGACCCCCTTCACGATTCCCTACGGCGCCCTGGTGAGCCGAGGCGTGATGAATCTTCTGGCGGCAGATAAGGCCATTGGGGTGAGCCACATGGCCAATGGCGCCACCCGGCTGCAACCCCTCGTCCTCAATGTCGGCCAGGCTGCTGGGCTCGCGGCAGCATTCTGTGTGCGTCGCGGTCTGTTGCCCGCGGATCTGCCCGTGCGCGATCTGCAGGATGCCCTTTTGGATGACCCTCTAGCGCCCGCAGGGCCCTTGCCCCTCTGGGACACCCCTTGGCACCACCCTGATTGGGCTCTTCGCCAACGGACCCTGTTAGACGATCGGGAGCGCCTAGGTCCCTCAGGGCGGTGGGGTCCCCAGCCCGGGGATCCCCATCAAGCCCCCGGGGAGCCGGGAGAGCGGCTCTGGCAGGGCGAGCTTGTAGCGGATGGCAGTGGCGGGTTTTCCCTCCATGGTCCCAAGGGCCCGGGGGGGGAGCCCTGGTCTGTCATCACCCTGGAGCCCGCCCTGAATGCCTGGCTTCACGCGCAGCGCACCCCAAGCCCTGTGGCCCTGATCGGTTGCGCCAATCCCTGGGGCCCATGGCTGAGGGTGTCCCGGTTGGCCTGAAGCCCTTCAGAGGCTGCGGGCATCGAGCCGCAGCAGATCCCTCAGCGGGTCTACCTCCCTGACCCGCACCAGCACGGAGTCGCCGGGCTGGGGCGAGCCCTGGCACTCGGCCGGCAGATCCATCGCCAGGCTGTCCAGATGGACCAGGGCCAGGTGATGGTCCTCCCGCAACCAACGGAGAAACGGCCCGCGCCATTGCTCGCCGCGATGTTGGGAAAACCAGACCTGTTGCCAGTGCCGCTGGTCTTCTCGGGAAATGGTGATTCCCTCCCGCACGCCCCCTTCCATGG
>JBIIHR010000002.1:0-22658 GCA_044235655.1 Cyanobium sp.
CAGGCAAGTTCGGCTAACTCCCGAGACCAACCCCCTTGAGGGACGACCTACCCCCGGCACCCCCGGGGGTTTTTTCATGCATGCTCGTGAATGCTTCAGAACTGTCGTGTCCCTCCAGGCCATGGAGGCCAGGGCTTTCCCGTGAGAGAAAGGCCCCTAACAGTGAGAAGGCCCTTAACAGGGGGGGTGATGCGATTTGGTTTGGGCGCCATGCAGATTTCGGCTGTTTATCTGTAGTTCCCTAGTGCATGAAAAAAAGTGCATGAAAAAGCCCCGCCGGGGCGAGGCTGATGTTTCATCCCATGCTTGCTGAGCTGGGCTGCTTGTGAATGCCGGCCGTTATTTCACGCTCCAGACACCACCAGCAATGTTCACCAGCGGGGAAACAATGGCCGTGCTGCAGAGGAACCAGGCGAAGGCCGCACCACCACAACCACCGAGCCAGAAGCCGCTAGCGAATTCGGCCCAGCCGGCCTTGGTGAAGAGATCCGCCGGGGGATTGTCGATGGTGGCATCAGGGGGCTGGACATTGGGTCCACGGCCAGCGGTGCCGTAAATCGAAAGGCACACCGTGAGGATGGACACCAGGCCAATGGTGGCCAGCAGGCCGGCCGTGTTGGCGTATTCGGTGAGGCGCAGGGGACCGGTGAGGGCGAAGGGGCCGAACAGGAAGAAACCGTGGGCCATGCCCACCTCCAGACCACGCCGATTGGGCGAAAGGGAGGGGCGATAGGCCGGCAGGGCGTTCAGAAAGGCCTTGGTGAAGTAGCTGCTGTTGACGGGTGTCGCCAGGTTGCCGACACAGGGGTCGGCCACGGGGGTGACGGTCATGGCGAAGGGTGGATGAGGAGAAAGGGTGATGTCGTTGGGATCGCCGCAGTGACGGATCAGTCGCGGGCTTCGATCACGTTGAACAACAGGGCCATGGCCACGGCAGGACCGAGGATCCCCACCAGGGGAACAAACACGGAGGGCATCCAGGCGGCGGCGAAACTTCCAGTCATGGCGAGGCCAGATACATACCGCCGGTACTGTAAGGAGACCCTTCAGCCGTGCTGCCGGGCACAGGCTGGGGGTGACATAAAAATTCAGCAGGATCCCCAGCACCATGAACCCCTCCCTGCTCGGCGTTGTGGCCTTCGCTCTGGCGACAGGGCTGTGGCTGGCCGGCCGCAGGCCCAGGCCCCTGCTTAAAAGCACCGACACCCAAGGGGTGGCGGCCCTCAACCGGGCCCAGAACTCCCTGGTAAGGGAAGCCAGGCAGAAGATCCAACACGCCCCTGCAGAGCAGGGCTCCGTGGAGGGGGCTCGGGGCCTCTGGTCACCCCAGGCCCTTCTGGGGCCCAGACCGGAGCCCCGGATGCCGGCCCATGAGCGGCAAGCCTGGCTGCGGGAGCTGAAAAGGCACTACCAGGCCGGTGGGGGACAACGGCTGGAAGCCATGCGACTGGCCCGGGCTTGGGGGCAGCGGGAGGTGCTCCCCCTGGTGCAGCAAGGTCTGCGGGATCCCGATCCCCTGGTGATGCGGGAGGCGGCGTTGGCCATGGAATCCTTTCGGGGCCGACCCAACCGCCCAACGCCCCAGCGTCAGGGAATGGCGCTCCCACGCAACGTGGCCCGCACCCGGTAGATCGGACGGCCCTGGCTTTCGTGATAGGTGCGCATCTGCAATTCAGAAAGCAGGCCAAAGCAGAAAAGCTGCACCCCACTGAGGATCGCCAAAACCGCCATCAGCAGCAGGGGCCGATTACCGATATTGGTGCCCAGCAGCAGTTTTTCCCCCACCAGCCAGAGGGCTAGCAAGAGGCCTAGGCCCAGGGTGGTCAGCCCCGCCAGGCCAAAGACGTGCATCGGGCGGGTGAGGAAGCGCTTCATGAACCACACCGTGAGCAAATCCATCAGCACGCGGAAGGTGCGGTCAATGCCATATTTACTCTTGCCGTAGCGGCGTGGATGGTGCTGAACGCGCACCTCACCGATGCGTGCCCCCTCAATGAATGCAAGGGCCGGGAGGAAGCGGTGGAGCTCCCCGTAGAGGTTCATGTCGGCCACCACCTCACGGCGGTAAGCCTTGAGGGAGCAGCCATAGTCGTGAAGGCGCACCCCCGTGACCCGGGCGATCAACCGGTTGGCAATCAGGGAAGGCAGGAGCCGATTGAGGGCCCCATCCTGGCGCTGATGGCGCCAGCCGCTCACAAGGTCGTATCCCTCCTCCAGGGTGTCGATCAAGAGAGGGATATCAGCCGGGTCGTTCTGCAGATCCCCATCCAGGGTCACGATGATTGGTGCACGACTGCTGTCGAATCCCGCAGCCATGGCCGCCGTCTGCCCGTAGTTGCGCCGCAGAAGCACGGCCACCAGCTCGGGAACCTGGGTGGCCAGCTGGCCCAGGATCTGAGGAGTGGCATCCCGCGACCCGTCATCCACGAGCACGAGCTCAAAGGCAAGGGAAAGGGGTCGCAGGGCCTCCAGAAGCTTCTCCACAAGCTGGTGCAGGCTCGCCTCTTCGTTGTAGAGGGGCACCACCACGGAAAGGGCCGGGGCCTGTGCAGTGGGTGTCCCCCCCGGTACAGAGAGGGTGACGTCGGACAGGGCAGAACTGGGACCGACAGGATCCGCCATGGCCGGGCACGGGGAGAAAGGGCGGCCCTAGGGGGGTAGGGCAGAGCCATCATGGCTGTGCATCACCCTGCCAGCCCCCCGCAGGGTGAGGCGGTAGTGGGTGGCCACTGGATCGCCGTTGCCGGGGTTGAGATCATCCACCCCCAGGCCATCGCGACCGTGCTCCTGGCCCGAACTGTGGAGATACCGACCGCGCCCCAGGTGAAGACCCACATGGGTGCAGCGTTGTGGCGTGCCGAAGAAGATCAGATCCCCCGGTTGAAGCAGGCTGGTCTGGCCGGGCTGCACGGCGACGGGCCTGCAGAAGCGCTCCTGCAAATAGGCATCCCGGGGCAACCAGATTCCTGCGTGGGCAAAGGCCTTCTGCAGCAGGCCCGAGCAATCAAAATCGGGGCCGAGGGTGCCGCCCCAGAGGTAGCGGTTCGGCACGGCCATGGCCTTCTCGGCAAAGGCGAGCACGGAGGGGATGGCGGCTTCGATGGCTGGGCGATCCCAGGGCCGGGGGAGGGGCGGGTGGGCCACCCGCTCCCCGTGACCAAGGAGATCGCTGAGATGAACCCAGCAGGGATAACCATCCTCGAGGAGGCGCACCCGTAAGCGTGAGTATGGGACCTCGGCGACGCCATCCAAAACGCGAAGGTGGCGTCCCCCAGCCACCTGAGTCGCCAAGCCCGATCCTTGGGGCCGACTGTAGGCATCAAGGGACCGGAAGAGCCTCCAGAGAGTGCCGGCCAGCGAGCCGACGGGACGGGGCGATCGGGCCGTTCCTAATGTCGCCATCGCCAGGGGGTGAGGTGAATGGCGTTCTACCGCGCCGATGGGGCGATGCAGCAAGAGCTGGCCGATCTGGTGGCCGACCTGGAGGCTGAGGGCAGGGCTGGCCTGGGGGAGCGCCTCTCCCTCACCTGGGTGCGCTACCCGACCAGCCTCCGCAGCTGGAATGAAGAGGGCTGGGGCTGCCCCCTCGAGCAGGTGGGGGAGGGGGCCCACTGGCAGGGGAACCGGCAGCGGTATCCGGCCAGCGTGGTGAAGCTGGTGTATCTGGTGGCGGCGGAAGCCTGGATCCATCGCCAGTGGCTCGGATCCACCGACGAGCTCCAGCGAGCTCTGGCGGACATGGTGCGAGATTCCAGCAACGACGCCACGGGTTACGTGGTGGATCTCCTCAGCGGTACCACCAGCGGCGTGGAGCTCCCCGACAGGGCTTTTGCGGAGTGGAGTCAACAGCGCCAGCTGGTGAACCACTGGCTGGCGGAGCTGGGCTGGCCGGAGTTGGCGGAGTGCAATGCCTGCCAGAAAACCTGGGGGGATGGGCCTTATGGCCGGGAGCGGCAGAGCTATGGGGAGAGCAATGCCAATCGCAACCGATTGAGCAGTGAGAGCACGGCCCGGATGCTGCAGGCCGTGATGGCAGGGGCGATGGTGTCGCCTCCCGCCAGCCTGCGGATGCAAGCGCTGTTGGCGCGGTCGCTGGATCTCGAGCAGCGGGCGGCGGATCCGGAGAACCAGGTGGATGGGTTCCTGGGGGGCGGGCTGCCAGAGAACAGCCAACTCTGGAGCAAAGCCGGATGGATGAGCCAGGCCCGCCACGACGCGGCCTACATGGAAACCGAGGGAGTGGCACCCACCCTATTGGTGGCCTTCAGTGAAGGGGAAGTCTGCGCCAAGGACGAAACCCTGCTGCCTGAGATCTGTCGCCGGCTGGTGCGCAGATGAGAAAGCTTCCCGGACGGGCCGGGGCCCGCGGGGGCAAACCGGCCATGGTTTTGGAAACGGAGAGGGAGGGATTCGAACCCTCGACAGAAGTTGCCTCCTGTAACTCCTTAGCAGGGAGCCGCTTTCAACCGCTCAGCCACCTCTCCAGGGGGCCCTAAGAGCTTAACCCGACAGCCGCGCCTGGCCCCTACTCGCTACGGAAGAGGCGTTGCACCCGCCGGCTGTCCACATGCACCAGCAGGTCGTAGGGGATGGTGCCAGCTGCGGCGGCCACCTCCTCGGGCCGCAGGGTGTGCCCCTCATGGGTGCCAAAGAGCAGCACCTCATCGCCCACGGTGGCCTGGGGCACGGCGGAGAGATCGATGGCCATCGAATCCATCGACACCCGGCCGATCACCGGCACCCGCTGCCCCTGGAGCATCACCTGGCCGCGGTTGGAGAGGGACCAGGGCACGCCGTCGTTATAGCCGGCGGCCACGATGCCCACCCGCAGGAGCTCGCCCTCCACCACATAGGTGCCGTTGTAGCCCACCCGCTGCCCCTTCCGCAGGTTGGCCACCTGGGCCAGGCGGCTCACGAAGGCCACCGCCAGCTGTAGATCAAGCCCCTCGGCCACCGCGGGTGAGGGGGCAAGACCATAGAGCCCCAACCCCAGTCTCACCATCCCGTAGCGGGCCTCCGAGAAGCGCACCGCGCCGGACGTGGCGGCAGCGTGCACCACCAATGGGTCGTCGCTCTCAGCGCGGATCCGGGCCACCACCTGATCAAACACCTCCAGCTGACGGCGGGTGTGGTCATCGGCGGCGGGATCATCGGCAGCAGCGAGGTGGGTCATCACCCCCGTGAACCGCACCACGCCGGAACTGCGCAACAGACGGGCCACCATGAGGGCCTCTTCAGGAGCCACCCCCAGCCGGCCCATGCCGGTCTCAATCTCCAGGTGCACTTCCAGGGTGGCCTCCATGGCCCGCAGGGATTCGATCAGGGCCAGGGCGAAGGCGTGGGAGTACACCACCGGGGTGAGCCGGTGGCGCACGGCCTTGTCCACCTCGTCGCTGTCCATCAGGAGGACCAGGATCGGCAGGTGCACCCCGGCCCTTCGCACGATCGCCCCCTCATCGGCAGCAGACACACCGATCCAATCCACACCACCCTCCTGCAGGGCCGCGGCCAGGCGAGCCAGCTCGGTGCCGTAGGCCCAGGCCTTGAGCACGGCCAGGATGGCCACATCGGGGCCGCAGAGGGACCGGAAGCGGGCGATGTTCTCCCGGATCGCCCCCACATCCACCACGAAGCGCCGGGGCGCCATCGACTCCCAGAGATCGCAGGCCAAGGCCGCCAGGCCCGAGGCGGAGGGTCCCTTCACCAGCAGCAGATCCCCCCTCCGAGCGAGCTCACGGAGCTGGCGGCGGAGGGTCAGCGGGTCGGCCACCTCCAGCAGGGGCGCCTCGGGGGCCGCGGCCCGCCAGCCCGCGGCCGTGGCGGCCTGGACGGGATGGGGCAGCAGCACCAGGTGGGTGAAGCCCCGCTCGGCGGCCAGCCGGCCAATGAGCCGGTGCTCCAGGGCCGCCCGCTCGCCCAGCTCCGCCATGCCGCCGAAGAGAAAGATCCGCTTGCCCTTCGCCTCAGGGCTGGCCGCCACCGCATCCAGGGCTGCCTGCACCGACAGGGGATCGGAACTGGCCGTGTCGTTCACGATCGTTACCCCTTCCGGGGTCCGCCAGGTTTCCATGCGGGTGGGCCCGAAGGAGTAGTCGTGGAGGGCCTGGACGATGGCCTCCGGCTCCACCCCCAGGCGCACCGCCGCCGTGATGGCCAGCAGGAGGTCGTCCACCAAGGGGCGGGAGCGGGTGCGCACGGGAATCTGCAGGGGAACGGTCTCCTCCTGAAAGGCGAGGGTCAGCAGAAGGCCTGTAGGGATGGGGGTCTGGGCCAGAAGCCTGGGCCCCTCCTCCTGGTGATGCACCACCGGACAGGGAAGGGGGAAGGGGCGCAGGAGAGGGTCGTTGGGCAGCAGAACCCAGCTGGGAGGGGGCGTGGCCTGAAACAGCTGGAGCTTTTCCCTCGCCGTGATCTCCCGACTGCCGAAGGAGGCCAGGTGGGCCAGGCCCACATTCACCAGGATGCCGACATCGGGCTGCAAAATCCTCGCCAGCTGGGCCATCTCCCCAGGAGCGGACACACCCGCCTCAAACACACCCAGCTCCGTGCCCGGTGGCGCCTGCAGCACGGCCAGGGGCACCCCCACCTGGCTGTTCCAACTGCCGGGACTGGCCGCCACCCGAAACCGGCTGGCCACAGCGGCGGTGAGGGCATCTTTAACGATGGTTTTGCCGTTGCTGCCTGTGATCGCCACCACCTGGCGGATGTGGAGGCGCCGATACCAGGCGGCCAGCTCCTGCAAGGCCGCCAGAGGATCGTCCACCGTCAGGGAAGGCCCCTCGGGGAGGGGCCAGCCACGGCGGATCACCACCAGCACGGCCCCAGCCTCCAGGGCGGCAGTCAGATAGGTGTGCCCATCAGCGTGGCGACCAGGCAGGGCGAAGAAAAGATCGCCAGGTTGCACACGCCGGGAATCAATCGCCACCCCGCAGATCGAAGCGATGGGAGCGGGCCCGTGCAGATCGCCCTGGAGCAGGGCTGCCAAGGCCGCCAGATCGGGATAGGCACCGGTGGCCTGGGACACCGAATCTTCACCAGAATTCGCCTTAGCATGCCTTAAATCGGCTATGGCCATGGGCCAGGTTCTGGTTCTCAACGCCTCCTACGAGCCTCTCAACATCACCACCTGGAAGCGGGCGATGGTGATGGTGCTGATGGGCAAGGCGGAGGGGCTGGAGCACGACAGAAAACGGCTCCTGAGGCCGAACCTGCACCAACCCACGGTGATCCGCCTTCGGCAGTTCGTGCGGGTGCCCTACCGGCAGATGCCCCTCACCCGACGCAACGTGTTTCAGCGGGATAACCACCGCTGCCAGTACTGCGGCACGGGCAGCGATCCCCTCTCCATCGACCACGTGGTGCCTCGAAGCCGGGGTGGTGCCGACAGCTGGGAAAACGTCACCACGGCCTGCCTAGCCTGCAACGTGCGCAAGGGCAACCGGACGCCAAGGGAGGCGGGCATGCAGCTCAAGGCCGAACCCCACCGCCCTCTGAGCAGCCTCACCTTCGAAGCCCGCCGCCGCATGGGCAACGGCCTCAACACCGAGTGGGAGAAGTATCTGATCGGGGCCTGATCCGGGGCGGATTCCCCAAACATGCATCTCCCCTGGTGACATCGACCACCGGGGACCGTCCATCCCCATCAGGATCTCCTGCCGGGCTGGCCACCGATCTGATCGAGGCCTAGCCCCCAGGTGGGTGCTCCCAGGACCGGATCAGCCACCCACCCCCGCCGCCTGCAGGCTGAGCTCCTCGAGCTTGGCGCTCTGCTCAGCGGCGATGCAGCTCTCGATCACGTCCTCCAGGTCCCCCTCGAGCACGGTGTCGAGGGAGAAGTTGCGGCCCAGGCGGTGGTCCGTCACCCGGTTGTCCTTGGCGTTGTAGGTGCGGATCTTCTCGCTGCGGTCGCCGCTGCCCACCTGGGCCCGGCGGGCGCTGCGCTCCTGATCTGCGGCCTCCGCCAGCTCCCGCTCCAGCAACTTGGCCCGCAGAATCTCCAGGGCCCGCTCCCGGTTCTGAAGCTGGGAGCGCTCCTGGGTGCAGAACACCCGGATGCCCGTGGGCTTGTGGAACAGGTCCACCGCCGTTTCCACCTTGTTCACGTTCTGCCCGCCGGCACCGCCGGAGCGAGCCGTGCTGATCTCAAGGTCCTTCGGATCAATCGTGACCTCCACCGGATCGGCCTCGGGCATCACGGCCACCGTGGCCGTGGAGGTGTGCACCCGCCCCTGGGATTCGGTGGCCGGCACCCGCTGCACCCGATGCACCCCCGCCTCGAACTTCAGCCGGCTGAACACAGCGTCGCCCTTGATGGAGAGGATCAGCTCCTTGAAGCCCCCCAGCTCCGCCTCCGAGGCGCTCAGGGGCTGCACCTGCCAGCCATGGGCCATGGCATAGCGCTCATACATCCGCGCCAGATCGCCGGCCCACAGGGCCGCCTCATCACCGCCGGCGCCGGCCCGGATCTCCAGCATGACGCTGCGCTCATCCCGGGGGTCGCGGGGCAGCAGGGCGACGGTGAGCCGCTGGCGCAACACGTCCAGCCGCTCCTCCAAGAGCTGCAGCTCCTCGGCCGCCAGGGCCGCCAGCTCCTCCTCATCGGCCGAACCCCGAGGCTGGCGCAACAGCTCCTGGGCCTCCCGCTGCTCCCGCTCCAGGCGCTGGAGCTGGTGGGTGTCGTGCACGATCGGCTCCAGCCGGGCCCGCTCCCGGGCAAGGGTTTGCAGCTGGGACGGATCGCCCGCCACGGAAGGATCGGCCAACTGGCGCTCAAGGGCCTCAAAGGCCTGGCAGGTGGCCTCCAGGCGGCCTTGAAGGATGGCTGGGTCCATGGGTGTCACCGTACGGCGGGAGGAGCAGAGCCAGCAAAAAGCCGGATGCCTGAGGCACCCGGCAGTCGTGCCCGCAGACCTGGGCAGGGATCAGGCGTCTGCTACAGCGGGCTTGGCCTTCTCCTGAGCCGTCGTGGCGGACTCGGCGGAACCCATGCCGTATTTGCGCATGAAACGGTCAACCCGGCCCTCAGTGTCGAGGATCTTCTGGGTGCCTGTGTAGAAGGGATGATTCCCACTCCAGACATCCACATGGATTTCAGGCTGGGTGGAGCCGGTGGTCATGACCACCTCTCCGTTGCAGATCACCTTGGCATCGGGAAACCAGGTGGGATGGATCTCGGCTTTGGCCATGGGGATTAACGCTTGGAGAACTGGGGAGCTTTGCGGGCCTTCTTCAGACCGTATTTGCGCCGTTCCTTGGCCCGGGGATCGCGGCTGAGGTGGCCCTCCACCTTGAGGGGCTTCCGGTTGTCGGGAGAGAGCTCGCACAGGGCCCGGGCGGCTCCCTGCTTGATGGCATCGGCCTGGCCGGTGAGGCCACCGCCGCTCACGTTCACCAGCAGGTCGTACTGGCCTTCCAACCCAAGGGTTTGAAGTGGGGCCTGGACGGCCGCCAGGTAAGACGGGTTGAAGTTGAGGTAGTGATCCCCAGGACGACCATTGATGGTGATGGTGCCTTTGCCGGGTACAACACGCACACGAGCAACGGCGGTCTTGCGGCGACCGGTGCCCCAATAGACAACGGAGGAAGTAGAGCTGGTCATCTCAGGCGGCTGTGGAGGGCAGGAGGGGGAGGGCTTCAGGCTTCTGGGCCGCATGGGGATGGTCAGGGCCGCGATACACCTTGAGCTTGCGGAACAGTTGGCGGCCCAGGCTGTTGTGGGGAAGCATCCCCTTCACCGCGGTTTCGATCACACGCTCAGGAAGCCGAGCCTGGAGATGGGCAAAGCTTTCTGTCTTCATGCCCCCCGGACGACCGGAATGGCGCCGGTAGAGCTTCTGGGTGGCCTTATTCCCGCTCACACGCACCTTCTCGGCGTTGATCACAACGACGAAATCACCCGTGTCGAGGTGGGGTGTGAAGGTCGGTTTGTTTTTCCCCCGCAGCACCTGGGCCACCTCACTGGCGAGGCGTCCAAGCGTTTGGTCTGCGGCATCCACAACGAACCATTGACGGTCGAGGGTGTCGAGGGAGGGCTGGGTGGTCTTGTTCATTGCGCCTGATTGGGCGTCCGGAAGGACGCGCCTGATGGGTTGGACCTGATGGATGGTTGCCCTGTGCCGGCCGTGCACGTAAGGCCGTTTGCGACCTTACCGCAGCACGGTTTCACAGAGACATCTCCCAGCTCCCTGCAGGGGGAGGCGGGTCGCTGAGTTCCAGATGGAATCGCGGCATTCCATCGTACCAAGCGACCTCTGGAAACACCGGCTCGGGATAGCCCACGCGCAACAGGGTGAGTCCCTGGGGGGGGGCTGCCTCCTTCACCTCATGGCGCGCACACTGGCGCCAACGTTCGAGAAACATCTCAGGGCTGAGCCGCCCCTCTCCCACGGCCACCAGTTGCCCCATGATCAGCCGCACCATGCCGTAAAGAAAGCCACTCGCCTGGAGTTCCGCCACGATCAGATCACCCTGTCGTTGCAGGCTGACCTCCTGCAGGGTGGTACGGCCATGGGCTCTGCTGCTGCCGGCCCGCTGGAAGGCGGAAAAGTCGTGCTCGCCCAGGAGGGCACCAAGCACCTGGGCCATGACCTTGTCGTCCAGGCGCACCTGATACCGGTGCCAACTCCAGGGGGCCAGAAACAGATTGGGGAGCCGGCCGTTGTAGATGGTGTAGCGGTAACGCCGAAAACTGGCCGAAAAACAGGCGTGCCAACTAGCCTCAACTGCGCTGGCAGCACGCACACGAATAGTGCTGGGAAGGCGCCCATTGAGGGCCTTGGGCCAGCGGTGGGGAGGAATGGGGCCGGCGGCATCGAAATGCACCACCTGAGCCGCCGCGTGCACCCCACTATCGGTGCGGCCGGCTGCGACAACCCGAGCTGGGCTGGCAGGATCAAGACAGGCGACGGTGGTCTCGAGGAGTTCCTGCACAGAAACCTGACCGGGCTGCCGTTGCCATCCATGGAAGGCCGAACCGTCGTATTGCAGGCAAAGGGCAATCCGTTGGAAGCCCTTTTGGATCACACCAACTCGATGATGGCCATCTCCGCGTTGTCACCGCGGCGGCGAACGGTGCGGATGATGCGGGTGTAGCCCCCTTGGCGGTCGCCGTAGCGGTCTTGCGCCTTGTCGAAGAGAGCGTGCACGAGCTGCTTGTCGTAGATGTAACTGATGGCGCGGCGACGGGAGGACAGGCTTCCTTCCTTGGCCAGCGTGATCATGCGCTCTGCTTCATCCCGAAGCGCCTTGGCGCGGGCTTTGGTCGTGGTGACTCGACCTTCGCGGATGAGCTGGGTGGTTAGGCCACGCAACATGGCCTTGCGTTGGTCTGCTGGGCGTCCCAAGAGGGGGACTCGGCACTGATGTCGCATGGGAAAGTCGTCGAATCAAAAAAGGGGAGGCTGAGCCACTTCAGCCGGAGGTGCGGCTCTGGGGCAGGGAAATGCCAATGCGCTCGAGGGCTTCAATCACCTCATCGGCTGATTTGGAACCGAAGTTTTTAATCTCGAGGAGATCCTCATAGCTGAAGCCCATCAGATCGGAAACAGAATTCACCTGGGCCCTCTTGAGGCAGTTGTAGGCCCGCACGGAAAGGTTCAACTCCTCCAGCGGGATCTGGGCCTCGGCTGAAGGTTCGGGCTCCAGCCCAGGCTCATCCATCACTGTGAGGGTGGCCAGGGGCTGAAAAAGGGAAATCAGCTGGTTGGCCGCCTGAGCCATCGCATCATCCGGGGTGATGCTGCCATTGGTTTCTATTTCCAGGCGGAGGCGCTCGCGGGCCGATCCTCCCTCGCCAACGGCCGTCTCATCCACGCTGTAGTTGACCCGCTTGATGGGCATGAACACCGCATCGATCTGCAGAAGATCGATCGCACCGGTGTCTTCTTGATGGCGGTCGACCGGGCGGTAGCCCACACCCCGCTCCACATGCACCTCCATCTCCAGGCTGTGGCCTTCGGCCACGGTGGCGATCACCCGTTCCCCGTCGATCACCTGGACCTGGGAGGAAAACTGCAGATCAGCGGCTTTCACCATGGCCGGTCCGTTCACCATCAGCCTGCCAATCTCCATCTCCCGACTCCGACTGTTGACGGGAATGGACTTGCAGTTCAACAGAATGTCGAGCACATCCTCCCGAACCCCGGGGATGGTGGCGTACTCGTGGTTCACGCCGGAGAGGCGTACTGCCGTGATGGCGCTGCCCTCTAGGCCACCGATCAGCACCCTGCGGAGGGAGTTGCCCAAGGTGGTGGCTTGACCCCTTTCCAGTGGGCCGATGACAAAGACTCCCGTCTGGCCCCGATCATCAGAAATCTGATGTTCAACCCGGTCGATCTGGTAATGCAGCACGGCGATGGAGGAAAGCTTGGTTGGAGGAAGGATCGAACGGTTCAGACCCGGCGACGCTTGGGGCGACGGCATCCGTTGTGGGGGAGGGGCGTGACATCCCGGATCAAGGTGATCTCAAGACCAGCCACTTGAAGCGCCCGTATGGCCGTTTCCCTTCCGGAGCCAGGTCCACGGACCAGGACTTCAATCTGGCGCATCCCTTGCTCAAGGGCCCGGCGTGCTGCAGCTTCAGCTGCCGTCTGGGCCGCGAAGGGGGTCCCTTTACGTGCCCCTTTAAAGCCACTGGCACCTGCAGAGGACCAACTGATCACCTCCCCAGCCGTATCCGTGATGGAAACGATGGTGTTGTTGAAGGTGCTCTGGATATGGGCAACTCCATTGGGCACGTTGCGCTTGGCCTTCTTGGGTCCAGTCTTCTTGGCGGGCTTGGCCATGGGTGGGGACGACGAATTCGGAGAGACGTGTGGGGAGGGTGAAGGGGTGGCGCTGGATTACTTCTTCTTGCCGGCCACCGTTTTGCGAGCACCGCGGCGGGTGCGGGCATTGGTGCGGGTGCGCTGGCCGCGGACCGGTAGTCCCATGCGATGGCGACGACCCCGGAGGCAGCCAATGTCCTGAAGACGCTTGAGGGCCATGCCCTCTTCACGACGCAAATCCCCCTCGAGCGTGAAGGACTCGGCAGCCGAGCGGAGCTTCTGGACGTCGGAATCGGTGAGATCTTTCACCCGGATGTCCGGGCTGACTCCAGCCTTGGTGAGGATCTTGCGGGATCGGGTAGGGCCGATCCCGTACACATAGGTGAGGGAGACTTCAACCCGCTTGTCGCGAGGAATATCAACGCCGGCAATCCGAGCCACGGGAGAACGATGCAGAGGGCGGGGAGGCCCCGGGGAGGGGCGGTAATGGACGACTCCGAAAGGAGTGGAATGAGGGCTGAAAATTCAGCCTTGACGCTGTTTGTGCTTGGGGTTGGCGCAGATCACCATGACCCTTCCGTGGCGACGAATCACCCGGCACTTTTGACACATCCGCTTGACTGACGCACGCACCTTCATGGCTCGCGTCTCTCCTTTTTGGCAAACAATGATGGTATCACAGCGGTCAACGTGTCAATTCAGCAAGCTACTGATCCGATCCGCGATCTCCTCAACCGTGCCCGTGGCCTCAACAGGCTGAAGCAGACCCTGGGCCCGGTAGTGGGCGATGAGCGGTGCCGTCTGCTCCTCGTAAACGGTCAGGCGATGGCGGATCACCCCTTCGTTGTCATCTGCTCGGCCTCGGGCCAAAAGCCTCTGCAGCAAAACGGGAGCATCCAGCTCCATCAACACCACCAACTCGATCGACTGCTGGAGCTCCTGGAGAAGGTCATCCAAGGCGATGGCCTGGGGAAGATTGCGAGGGAACCCATCCAGAAGCCAGCCCCCCTGATGCTGTGCGAGGCGCTGATGCACGATTGCCAGCACAAGAGCATCACTCACGAGCTCTCCGCGGGCCATGACGGCCTCCGCTTCCTGACCCAGGGAGGTGCCTGCTTGCACCTCTGCCCGGAGAAGATCCCCCGTGGACAGGTGAAGCAGGTGATGGGAAGCGGCCAGTTTCTGGGCCTGGGTGCCCTTACCGGCACCTGGGGGGCCGAGAAAAAGCAAGCGTTGTTTCATGGCGCTGTGGTTCTGAAGCGGAATTAAGCCACAAAGGGAGGCGTGTTGCTGGATCGGGAGAAGGCCTGTGCTTCGGCTTCCCCTTCGTAGCGGAGAGATATCACATAGGTCTGCACCTGCTTGGCGGTCTGGATCGCCACACCCACCAGGATCAGCAGCGAGGTGGCGCCGATGCCCTGAAACGTTTTCACCTGGATCGCCCCCTCGACGGCTGAAGGGATGATGGCGACTGCCCCCAGAAAAAGACCCCCAAGCAAGGTGAGTTGGTTCTGCACATTGGAGAGGTAGGCCGCGGTGGCTGAGCCGGGACGGACTCCTGGAATGGCAACCCCACTGCGTTTGAGATTGGTGGCGATGTCCACCGGATCCAGGGTGAGGGAGGTGTAGAAGTAGCTGAAGGCAATGATCAATGTGAAGAACAACAAGGCATAAATCCAGGGCATGCTGCTATTCGGACTTAAATAACCAGCGAGCTGGATGAGCCATGGTGTCTTGGTCCAGGTGGCGATCTGCAGGGGCAGAAACACCAGGGCTGAGGCAAAGATGATGGGCATCACACCACTGGCGTTGAGCTTGAGGGGCATGTAGCTCTGCCTTGCGGGCAAGCCGCCTCCGGCTCCTCCGACCTGGTGCTTGGCACTGACGATGGGAATGCGCCGGCTCCCCTCCTCCACAAAGATGATGCCGATGATGGTGGTTAGAAAGACCAACAACAGAATGATGATTCCGGTGACCGTGCCCCTGTCTCCCGTCTTGGCTTGGGTGATGGTGGCTGCCAGAGCACGAGGAAGGGTGGCCACGATGTTGGCATAGATAACCAGGGAGGCCCCCTGACCGATACCACGCTCGGTGATCACTTCACTGATCCACATCACTGCCATGGAGCCTGCGGTAAGGGCCAGGGCGGTTTGCAACACGAATTGCCAAGGCGGTAAGCCGGGCAAGGCGTATTGCCGCAGCACCAACGCAAGGATCACACTCTGGATAATGCCCCAGACCAGGGCGGTATAGCGGGTGATCTGGGCAATCTTGCGCCGACCAGCCTCACCTTCATTCTTTTGGAGATCCTCCAATTGGGGGAGGGCTGCCGTGAGCAACTGCAGGATGATCGAAGCGTTGATGTAGGGAAGGATGCCCAGGGTGAAGACACCAAGGGTGGCCAGGCCGCCACCAGTGAAAATATTAACGAACATCAGGAAGTCACCTCCCTGCTTCACGAACTGCTCAAAGGCCACCCGGTCGATTCCAGGAACAGGGATGAAGATTCCCAGCCTTTCCAGCAAAAGCAAACCAAGGGTGATGAGGACCCTGTCGCGCAGACCCTTGGACTGGGCAATCTTGCTGAAAATCTCTGCGGCGCTTGGGTTGCGTCCCCGGCTGAAAACCATAATGGAAAAGAATTAACCGAGGATTTCGCAGCTGCCACCTGCAGCTTCGATCTTGGCACGGGCCGAAGCGGAAAAGGCTGCGGCTTGCACCGTGAGCTTCACCTTGAGGTCACCACCGCCGAGAATCTTGAGCGGATGTTGGGCTCCCGTCAGAAGCCCATCCTTGATGAGTGTGTCCACGTTCACCGTGCTACCGGCCTTCAGTTCGGCCAAACGCCCCAGGTTGATCACCGTGTAGGTGGTGGGGTTCACCAGGGGGAAATGCTTGAGCTTGGGCACCCGGCGATAGAGGGGCATCTGGCCACCTTCAAAACCTGGGCGGGTGGAACGGCCGGAGCGGGATTTCTGACCACGCATACCGAAGCCACAACTGGCCCCCTGGCCAGCTCCGATTCCCCGACCCTTTCGCGTCTTGCGTCGCCGGGCCCCGGGATTAACGGTTAAGGCATTGAGCTGATAAGTCATGGATCGGTCCTCAGGAATAGATCTGCTCAAGGGGAATGCCCCGCTCCCTTGCGGCCTCCTTGTGGGTGCGCAGGGCGGAGAGGGCTTCCATTGCAGCCCTAGCATTGTTCAAGGGAGTTTTGGAGCCTAGGCGCTTGGCGAGCACATTTTTGATGCCAGCCAGCTCCAGGACGGTGCGAATGGACCCACCGGCGATCACCCCCGTGCCTGGAGCGGCCGGACGGATGAGGACACTGGCGGCGCCATCCCGGCCACGACTTTCCGTGGGAACGGAATTGGTGCGGGTCAGGGGCACCTTCACCAGATGCTTCTTGCCATCCGCGACGCCCTTACGCACGGCGCCGATCACATCGCCGGCCTTGCCGACGCCCACACCCACCTGACCCCGTTCATTTCCGACAATGACGATGGCACGGAAGCTCATCTTCTTGCCGCCCTTGACGGTCTTCGAAACCCGGCGGATCTGAACCACACGCTCCTGCCACTCGGTATCACGCTCCTGGTTGCGGCGGTCTCCAGAGCCCCGACGCCCTCCTCCTCCTCCTCCTCCGCGGCGTTCGCCACCTTTACCGCCACGGCGTTCCTGCTGCCCCTCGGCAGCAGGAACGTCAGAGGCTGCCGGAGTTTCGTCAGGTGCAAATTGCTGGTCGTTGGTTTCGGTCATGGTGAGCGGTGAGATCAGAATTGAAGGCCCGCTTCCCGGGCAGCGTCCGCCAGGGCCTTAACCCGGCCGTGATACAGGTTGCCGCCGCGGTCGAAGACCACCTGGGCAATCCCCTTGGCGAGGGCCCGCTGGGCCACCAGTTGGCCAACGGCCACGGAGGCATCGCAGGTGGCCGAGGTCTGGAGAGAGGTGCGGAGATCCTTATCCAGCGTTGAGGCGGCACAGAGAGTGCTCTGGGCCTCGTCGTCGATGACCTGGGCGTAGATGTGGTTGTTGGAACGGAACACCGCCAACCTGGGCCGTGCCGCGGTGCCGGCGAGGGTGCGGCGGAGGCGGCGGTGGCGCTTCTGGGTCTGCTGTTTGCGAGAGAGGGAAGACATGACGTGACACGTAAGACAGGACGAGTGTTGAAGACCTTATTTCTTTCCGGTCTTGCCGACCTTCCGCAGAATCCGTTCCCCCTCGTATTTGATGCCCTTGCCCTTGTAAGGCTCGGGTTTCCGAATGGCACGCACCTTGGCTGCCTCATTGCCCACCAGCTCCTTATCAGCCCCGGAGACAATCACCGTGGTGTTGTTCTCCACCGCAAAGGTGACGCCATCGGGGGGAATCATCTCCACAGGATGGCTGTAGCCCGCGCTGACCACGAGCTTTTTGCCTTGCACCTGGGCCCGATAACCCACCCCCACAATCTCCAGCTTGCGGCTGAAGCCCTGGCTGACGCCCTCAATCATGTTGGCCACGAGGGTGCGGCTCAGGCCGTGGCGCTCCCGGGAACGACGGGCTTCACTGGTGGGGGAGACCAGGAGATGGTCGCCGTCCTGACTGATGCTGACGCCCTCCGGCAGGGTGCGGCTGAGCTCACCCTTGGGACCCTTCACGGTGACAGCGAGACCGGAGAGGTTCACCGTGACCTTGTCGGGGATGGGGATGGGGGCTTTACCAATGCGTGACATGACAAGTTCTCCAGATCAGTAGACGTAGCAGAGCACTTCCCCACCGACGCCCTGCTTGCGGGCGTCACGGTCGCTCATGACGCCCTTGGAGGTGGAGATGATCGCCACTCCCAGGCCTCCGAGCACCTTGGGCAGTTGGCGATTGTTTTTGTAGATGCGCAGGCCAGGCCTGCTCACCCGTTGCAGGCGACGGATGGTGGGCTGCCTGTGCTTACCGCTGTACTTGAGTTCAAGGACGAGCTGCTTGCTCACCCCTTCCCCTTCTTCGCTGATGTTGGCGATGAAGCCCTCCTGCTGCAGCACCGAAGCGATGCTCCGGCAGAGGCGTGAGGAAGGCACGCGGGTGTTTTCGTGACGCTTCTCACTCGCATTGCGGATGCGGGTGAGCATGTCGGAGATCGGGTCGTGGTTGGCCATGGTCGTTTCCGGATGAGGGCTCAGTTACTGCGGAACGGCATCCCCATTTCGCGGAGGAGGGCACGGCCCTCTTCGTCGTTACGGGCGTTGGTCACGATCGTCACGTCCATGCCCCGGATGGCGTCGATCTTGTCAAAGGAAATTTCAGGAAAGATGATCTGCTCCCGGATTCCCAGGGTGTAGTTGCCCCGGCCGTCGAAACTCTTCGGGCTAACGCCGCGAAAGTCGCGGATGCGGGGCAAGGCCAGATGGATGAGACGCTCAAGAAAGGCGTACATGCGCTCGCCCCGAAGGGTGACAGCGACACCGATAGGCATGCCCTGGCGAATCTTGAAACCGGCAATGGCCTTCTTGGCCCGGGTCACCACGGCTTTCTGCCCAGTGATCTGGGCGAGTTCAGCAATGGAGGCTTCCAGAGCCTTGGCATTCTGGGCCGCTTCACCGAGACCCCGGTTAACGGTGACTTTCACCACCTTGGGTACCTCGTGAACATTGGAGAGCTGGAGATCCTTGAGCAACTTGGGCTGGATCGTCTCCCGATAGCGCTGTTTGAGTGTCATAACGGGGATGGGGAGTCCTTCTGGTCGTGGTCAGAAGTGAAGGGGCGGAATGGAATGGGGAATGAGGGGGGGGGGGGAGAGGGGTTGGCCCTCACTCCAGAAATTCGCCGGTTTTCTTGAGGCGGCGTTTCTTATTGCCGTCCTTGTCGACAACGATTTCCACACGGCTGGCCACCTTCTTGCTGGTGGAATACAGCATCACGTTGGAAGCATGAACGGAGGCTTCCTCCGTCAGGATGCGTCCACTCTCCCCCTCCTGGGTGGGTTTGATGTGACGGGTGCGGAGATTGACTCCCTCCACAATCACCCTGTTCTCATAGGGCAAGGTGCGAATCACCTCACCGGTCTTGCCTTTGTCCTTGCCGGCGATCACTTGGACGGTGTCGCCCTTGCGGATCCGCATCTTGATGCGCTCGGCGGGTTTGGAGCGCTTCGTAGCCGTTGCCATCTCAGATGACCTCCGGAGCAAGGGAAACGATCTTGGTGAAGTTGCGCTCCCGCAACTCGCGGGCCACGGGGCCAAAAACCCGGGTGCCCTTGGGATTGTTGTCGTTGCCGAGAATCACTGCCGCGTTGTCGTCAAAGCGGATGGAATTCCCGGTGTCGCGACGCAGGGTCGCCCGGGTGCGCACCACCACAGCCTTGACCACATCGGATTTCTTCACACCCATGTTGGGCATGGCGTCCTTCACCGCCGCCACGATCACATCACCCACGTGGGCATAGCGCCGGTTAGTACCCAGCACACGGATGCACTGAATGCGCTTGGCGCCGCTGTTATCGGCAACGGTGAGGAAGGTTTCCTGCTGAATCATGGTTGGGTCTCCTGGGTGCTGCCGTTGACGATGACTTCGGCCACTGCCCAGCGCTTGCTGCGACTGAGGGGACGGGTTTCGGTGATGCGCACCCGATCCCCAACCTTGCAGCTGTTGGTTTCGTCGTGCGCCTTGTAGCGGGTGGTGCGGCGAACAGTCTTTTGATAGATGGGGTGGGGGAAGCGGTTTTCCACCGCGACCACCACCGTTTTGTCCATCTTGTCGCTGACGACGGTGCCGACCCTTTCCTTGCGTGCCATGGGAATCAGGGGGTTCAGGAGGCGGTGGAGCGCTGACGCTCCTGCTGCACCGTGAGCAGGTGGGCCAGCTTGATGCGGGCCTGCTTGAAGCGGTGCGGATGTTCCAGCCGACGGGTGGCCTGCAGGAAGCGGAGGTCGAACAGTTCACGCCGGGTGGCGCTGATCTGTTCGCTGAGTTCAGGTTCGCTCAACTTGCGAACCTCAGTGATGTCGGGTCGGGCCATGATCAGGACTCGGCAGAGGCAGTTGCGGGAGCGGGAGCGGCCTCCTCGTGGGTGACCTCCTGCTGATCTGCCAGAGAGATGAACTTGGTTTTCACCGGCAGCTTGTATTGGGCAAGGCGCATGGCTTCCCTGGCAATGGCCTCTGTGATCTCCGGACCTCCCATCTCAAAGAGAATGCGACCGGGCTTGATCACCGCAACCCAGAATTCCGGGTTGCCCTTGCCTGAACCCATGCGGGTTTCGGCAGGGCGCATCGTCACCGGCTTATCGGGGAAGATGCGGATCCAGATCTTTCCTCCCCGCTTGACGTAGCGGGTCATGGCCCGGCGGGAGGCCTCGATCTGACGAGAAGTGATCCAGCCACATTCCTGGGCCTGCAGAGCGAATTCGCCGAAGGCAATGGTGGTACCCCTGGGCGCATGGCCGCGCATGCGGCCTCGCTGCTGCTTGCGAAATTTGACGCGTCGTGGACTCAGCATGGTTTAAACCTCCCTCACTCCTCGTTGGAGCGATCTTCGAACTGTTGGGGGCGCCGACTCGCCCGCCGCTTGGGAGCGGCACCCACGGGCACCTGCTCCTGTTGACCGGGGAGCACCTCCCCTTTGAACACCCACACCTTGATGCCCAGCACCCCGTAGGTGGTGGTGGCCACCTTGGTGGCGTAATCGATATCGGCCCGCAGGGTGTGGAGCGGCACCCGACCTTCACGGGTCCACTCGGTGCGGGCGATTTCCGCCCCATTCAGGCGTCCGGCCACCATGATCTTCAAGCCGAGCACTCCGGCCCTCTGGGCCCGTTGAACAGCCATCCGCATCACACGGCGGAAGGCCACCCGCTTTTCCAGCTGCTGGGCGATGTACTCCGCGAGCAGATACGCGTCGGCATCTACCCGCTCCACCTCCACCACGTTGATGCGCACCTGGCGGTGGGCATCCCCGAGGGTTTTCTGGATGCCGCTACGGAGCTCCTCGATGCCGCTTCCCTGACGCCCGACGAGGACGCCCGGGCGGGCTGTCTTGAGTTCCACTTCCAGCTGGTCGGCCTTGCGGGCAATCAACACATCGCTGATGCCAGCGGCGGCGTACTTCTTGTGGATGAATTTGCGGATCCTGTCGTCCTCCCGCAGAAGGGTGGGATAGGTGCGGCTGGGGGCATACCAGCGGGAGCGGTGGTCCTGGGTGATCCCCAGGCGCAGGCCGGTTGGATGGATCTTGTGTCCCATCGGTCGGAAGTCCTCGGGGGTCAGGCGGAAGGGGAAGCCACACCAATACTGATGTGGCAGGTCTGTTTCTTGATTGCGTAGGCGCGGCCCTGGGCGCGGGGGCGGAAGCGTTTCATGGAAGGACCCATGTCTGCACTGGCCTGGCTGATCACCAGAGTGGCCGGGTCGAGCCCAAGATTGTGCTCGGCATTGGCCACGGCCGAGCGCAACACCTTGGTGATGGGCCCGGTGGAGCGATAGGGCATGAACTCGAGCAGGATCAGGGCATCGCGATAGCTACGCCCCCGGATCTGATCGAGCACCCGACGCACCTTCGAAGCCGAACCGCGGATGTAGCGCCCGTGGGCCAGGGCCTGGGTTGAAATTGGGGTTTTGGTTGCCATGGTGTTAGCGGCCTCCCTTCTTATCTTTGGTGTGGCCTCGGAAGGTGCGGGTGGGGGCGAATTCTCCGAGTTTGTGGCCCACCATCTGCTCCGTCACGTAGACGGGCACATGGCTTTTGCCGTTGTGCACGGCGATCGTGTGGCCGATCATCAGCGGGAGGATGGTGGAGGCCCGCGACCAGGTTTTGATCACGGATTTGTCTTCGGCGGCGTTTTGCTTTTCAAGCTTGCGCAGCAGGCTGTCAGCAACAAACGGACCTTTTTTGAGTGAACGTCCCATGGCGATTCAGGCGGATGGCAGGGCGGTGTGGGGGATCATGAGTCGCGGCCTCCACGGCTCCGCTTGGAGGTGCGGCGACGTTTCCTCAGCACGAACCGGTTGCTGGGCTTGTTCCGCTTACGGGTTTTCAGACCGAGAGCGGGTTTACCCCAGGGCGTGACCGGACCGGAGCGGCCGATGGGCGCACGGCCCTCCCCACCCCCATGGGGGTGATCGCAGGGATTCATCACGCTGCCGCGCACCTCGGGGCGACGGCCCAGCCAACGCTTGCGACCTGCTTTGCCCAGGCTCGTGTTGCGCTGTTCCGCGTTGCCCACCTCCCCGAGGGTGGCATAGCACTCCCGGCGCACAAGCCGCACCTCCGTGGAGGGCAGTTTGAGGGCGACGTAGTCACCTTCCTTGGCCACCACCTGGGCGCTGGCCCCTGCGGTGCGCACCATCTGGCCACCGCGGCCCGCGTAGAGCTCCACATTGTGGACACTCGAACCCAGGGGAATCGCGGAGAGGGGCATGGCGTTGCCAGCTTCGATAGGGACATCAGGCCCTGAGATCACGGTCTGGCCCACCCCCACGCCGGCAGGAGCCAGGATGTAACGCTTCTCCCCATCCACGTAATAGAGGAGGGCGAGACGGGCATTGCGGTGGGGGTCATAGTGAATGGCTGCGACCTTGGCGGGCACCCCATGCTTGTCGCGCCGAAAGTCGACGATGCGATAGAGGCGTTTGTGACCGCCACCGCGGTGGCGGCAGGTGATCACCCCGCGGTTGTTGCGCCCTTTCAGGCGGTGCTTCGCCACCACCAGGCCGCGCTGGCGGCCTTTGCCGGTGAGCTCACTGAAATCAGTGGTCACCAGGGTGCGGGTGCCAGGGCTGGTGGGTCGGTAGGAACGAATTGCCATGATTTACCCCTCAGGACTCTGGAAACAGCTGAATGGACTGGCCTTCGGCCAGACGCACGATGGCCTTCTTGACCTGGGCGCGTTTGCCGGCAAAACGGCCGACGCGTCGGGTGCGCCGT
>JBIIHR010000048.1:0-6940 GCA_044235655.1 Cyanobium sp.
CCTGGGCCAGAGCCTCCAGCAGGGCAGCCAGGTTCCGCCAGGCCTGGGGGAGAGCCCTGGCTGGCCAGAGCAGACGCATGCTCAGCACGCCTGCCACGATCCCTGCGGTGGTCCAGAACAGCCGCAACGGCACCCAGCTCGCAAGCTGCTGGTCGTGCACCAGCCAGCCCATCACGATAATGAAGCCCCCCACCTTGTAGCCCACCTCTAGGCCGAGGAATCCCCCCAGGAGCCGCAGGGCGCCCAGGATGAGGGCAATGGCCAGGGGAAGGGGAATGCCATCGAGGCCCTTGAGCCCCATGATCAGCAAACCCATGCCGAGAAGCGATCCAAGAATGCGCTGTTGGCCGAGCGCCATGGATCCACCGAAGGTGCCGGTGCAGACGGCCAGCACGGCCAGGGGCATGTAGATCCCGAAGGGAAGGGGGCTCAGGGTGGCGAAGGCGTTGGCCAACCCTGCGGTGAGCGCCAGCCTCAGATCGGCGCGGATCAGGGACATGGGGCCACCAGGCGCAGGGTGCTCAGGGAGGCGGCCAGGGGCCGCTGTTCCTCTGCCAGGGCCAGCAACACCAGCAGGGGGAGGTTGCGGCGTGCCGCCAGGCCCTGCCAGATGGAGGGGTCCGGGTGGGCTGCGGGGGCCGAAGCTCCGGAGAGAAGGGTTTCCATGGCGATCACGGAGCTCTGGAGGGGATCCTCCTGGCCTTCCGGCGCGGGAGAGAGCCCCGGCGGCCTGAACGGGAGGTTGAGCAGCAGCCCCTCCCATGCGCACCAGTGCTGTTGCACCCGTTCCCAGAGCTTGAGGCGCTGGGGCCAGCGCTGTTGTCTCAGGCGCCGGGCGTGGGGGCCCCGCAGCTCCCGGGCCAGGAGTTCCTCCATGGAGAGCACGGCCTGGGCGAGGCGCTCCCGGGCAAGGGGTTCGGGCTGGCTGGCCAGGCCCTGGAGCCAGCGGCGATGGGCCCGACTCTGGGCCAGCAGGGTGGAGCGAAGTCCCGCCTCCAGAGTGTGGAGCTCCTGGGCTCCGTGGCGCGGCCAGAGAAGCAGGCCCACACCGATGGCGATGGCACAGCCGATGGCCGTATCCAGACTGCGCTGAAAGGCGTAGTCCCAATTGAGTTCCTCATGTTTGGGGATCATGAGGAACATCAGACTCACAAGGGCGGCCGTGCCGAGGGAGCTTTGCAGACCCAGAGCCCTCAAGATGGGAACCATCAGCAGCATGGACACCAGCACCCCGATCCAGCCCCCCAGGATCGTGTGCACCACAAAGGTGATCAGGCCCCCGAGGAAGGTGCCGATCATGCGGCCGATGGCGGCTTTAAGGGATTGTTCCGTGTTGTCGTCCACCACAACGACAACCGCCGTGAGGGGGTACCAGACGTAGGCGATGGAACTGAAGCGGGTGGCGATCGCGGTGGTGAGAAAGGCAGCAATGGCCAGCCGCAGAGATTGACGCAAGAGGTCGGAGGTCATCGCGGCGGGCGTTGGCCCTAGCTGGTGGGGGTGTGGGCTTGATTTTCAGGGTTCTGGAGGTTTTGACCAGTGGGATCGGCCCAGAGCCGGGCGCGCTGGTGGATCAACAGCACCGACACCATGGCCAAGGCTGCACCCAGCCACTGCTGGAGCCGGAGCTGCTCAGACAGGAAGAGCACCCCGCAGAACACGGCGAACACCGGCGTGAGGAAGGTGAGGGCCGTGAAGCCGGTGAGGTCGCCCTGGCTGGCGAAGTAGAAGAAGAGCCCGTAGGCCAGGGCACTGCCCAGCAGGGAGGCATAGGCCATCAGGCCCCAGTCCAACGGTGTCCAGTGGGGGAGAAGGGGATGGCTGCCCTGGAGACCCGTGAGCAGGCTCGCCAAAAGGAGGGGCACCCCCCCGATCAGCATGTGCCAGCCGGTGACGGCCACCGGATCGCTCTGGCGGGTGGCGTAGCGGCAGAGCACGGTGCCCACGGCCATGGCGGCCGCCGCTGCGAGCATCCAGGCCTCCCCCTGGGTGAGGGGCGCGGCGCCCAGGGTGGGGGGCCCCTGCAGCATCCAATGGCGGAGCCAGCCGCCCGGCAGTCCCAGCAGCAGGATGCCCGCCAGGCCCAGCATCAGGCCCACCCAGCCCACCGGGTTGATGGCTTCGCCAAACAGGGCCCGGGCCAGCAGGGCCACGAAGAGGGGCTGGCAATCGATCAGCACCGAGCCCAGGCCGGCGCCGGTGTCGCTGAGGCCATGGGCCAGGAACCCTTGAAACAGGCTGGCGTCGATCAGGGCGAAGAGCAGCACCCAGGGGCGATCGGCCGGGGCCACGGCCAGCGGGCGTTTCAGGAGGGCGGCCGCCCCCAGCACCACCACGCCGGCCGGCAGAAGCCTCAGGCTGGCCAGGAGGAAAGGATCGCAGCCCACCAGCAGGGGCTTCATGGCCGCCATGGAGGTGCCCCACAGTGCAAAGGGGGCCATCATCAGGAGCCAGCGAAGCCATGAGGGCAGGGGCATGGAAGGATCCTGCCGTGGAGGGGTGGGGACTCTTTTTAGGATCCTCGCTGTTGCCGATCGTGAAGATGCCCTGGCCCTGGCGCCGCAAGACCCGTCGAACCTTGGCGCGCATTGCCATTGAGGGGCCCATCGGGGCCGGCACCCGAACCCGGGTGCTGAAGGCCATCCGCCAGGTGGAGGAGCGGGAGTGCCCAGCCCTGCTGCTGCGGATCGACACCCCGGGGGGCACCGTGGGCGACAGTCAGGAGATTCTTGAGGCCTTGCTCCGCCTGCGCAAGAAAGGCTGCAGGGTGGTGGCCAGTTTCGGCAACATCTCCGCCTCGGGGGGGGTGTACGTGGCGATGGGTGCGGAGCGGATCGTTTCCAACCCCGGCACCATCACGGGCTCCATCGGGGTGATCCTGCGGGGGAACGACCTATCGCGCCTGCTGGATCGGGTGGGGGTGCGCTTTGAAACCGTGAAGAGCGGGCTCTACAAGGACATCCTCTCGCCGGATCGGGCCCTGAGCAGCGAGGAACGGCAGCTGCTGCAGGAGCTGATTGATTCCAGCTATGGCCAGTTTGTGGCGGCCGTGGCCCAGGGGAGGGGATTGGAGGAGGCGACGGTGCGCACCTTTGCCGATGGCCGGGTGTTTTCCGGAGCGCAGGCCAAGGATCTGGGGCTGGTGGATGCCCTGGGGGATGAGGAGGCGGCCCGGGAGATGGCCGTTGAGCTCGCCGGTCTGCCCCTGAAAACCAAGCCCGTCACCTTTGGCAAACCTCCCCAGCGCTTTGCCGGTGTGTTGCCCGGGCGATCCATGCTGAGCAGGATGGGGCAACTGATCACCATGGAGGTGGGCTGGAGTGGCCAACCGCTCTGGCTCTATCGCCCCTGATTCACACCCGATGACCATGGCCTCCCCTGTCCTCGAGTTGTGCGCCCTGCGCGGGGCCACCACGGCGAGCGCCAACACCTGCCAGGCCATTGACGAGGCGGTGAGCGAGCTGATCGATGCCCTGGTGGAGGGGAACAACCTGGAGGGGGCCCGGTTGCTCTCGGTGACCTTTTCCGTGACGGCTGATCTGGATGCCTGCTTCCCCGCCGCCGTGGCCCGCCGGCGAGAGGGCTGGGGCAACGTAGCTCTGCTGGATTGTCAACAGATGGCGGTTCAGGGGGATCTGCCCCGCTGCATCCGGCTGCTGGCCCACGTCTGGCTGGAAACGGGCCGCAGCGTGGTGCACCCCTATCTGCGGGAGGCCTCCCGGCTGCGGCCTGATCGGGCCAGCAGCGTCCCAGCCAGCTCCCCCTCCGACCACTGAACACCAGTGGCGATGGGCAACCTCCCGAGAATTTAGGGATTCTCGGGCGCTCGCCCCTCCTCCCACACATCCCCTTGACCTCTCTTCTCGCGTTGCTGGGCCGCACCACCGCCGTTGCCGGCTTGGGAGCAGGCCTGGCCCTGGCCCCCCTGCTCACTGCCTCCCTCGTGGCGCCCCCCTCGAGCCAGGCCCAGGGCACCCCAGGGCTGATGGAATTCCGCTGGGACAACAGCAAGGATTACCGCAAGTTGTACTACTTCCAGTCCGACACCCAGCGCCTCAAACTGTCCGACTACTACCTGATCCTCAAGCCAAAAGATCGCAAGACGGCCATCCTCAAGCTCACGGTGTCGATGCCGAAAACCTTCGATAGCAAGATCGATCCCAAACGGGTGAAGCTCTGCAAGATGAGTGAGGGCGGGATGTTGAAGCGCACCCGCTGCGAGACGCAGATCCCGGCCACGGTGGAGGTGAATGCCAAGGCGGGCACCTTGGAGATCTTCCCCGACACCCCCATCTCCGATAAGAGCACCGTGGGGGTGTACATGCGGATTTACAACCCTTTCAACATCGGCATGTATCAGTTCAACGCCCTGGCCCAGGCCCCCGGTGATATTCCGGTGTCCAGCTACCTGGGCAGCTGGTTGATCCAGATCGATGCCAACAACGGCAATTGAACGGTGACTGGTAGGGTGGGTGGCTGAGAAAAACGTGACATGACCAAGCGCACACTGGAGGGCACCAGCCGGAAACGGAAACGGGTATCGGGTTTCCGGGTTCGGATGCGCACCCACACCGGCCGCCGAGTGATCCGGGCCCGCCGCCGCCGCGGCAGGGCCCGCCTGGCGGTTTAAGTCCAGGCTTGATCGGTGTCTTTGCCCCAGCAGCATCGCCTCCGGGGCCTCAAGGTTTTTGATCGGATCTATCGCCAGGGGCACCGCTTCCACGGTCGTTGGCTCACCCTGCGGGTGATGGCGGCCAATCCAGACCTGCTCCCGCCCCGGGATCGGCCCCACCCCCCCAGTAGCTGGCGCTGCGCTGTCGTGGTGAGCGCCAAGGTGAGCAAGCGGGCCGTTCGGCGCAACAGGCTGCGGCGACTGGTGCACGGCGCCCTGATGGCCTATCCCCCTCACTGCGAGGGTTCGTGCTGGCTGGTGTTCAGCCTGAAGCCCGGCAGCGTGGACGCAGAAGAGCCCCTTCTGCTGGGAGAATGTTTGTTGTTGTTGCATAAGGCAGGGTTGCGCGATGAGCACCCAGACCCCCCCGGTGCCGGCGGGAGCCAGCATTAAGGAAGACGTCTTCTATGAAGGGGGTCCCGCCCGCGGCGACCTCATTCTCAATCTGCTGTTCGGCCTCACCCTGATTGGTCTGCCCTTTGCGGTGGCGGCCCTGGTGCGGGCCATCTGGTTGCGCTTCCGGATCACCAGCCGCCGCATCGAGGTGAACGGGGGCTGGATGGGGCGCGATCGCACCCAGGTGGTGTACAGCCAGATCCGGGAGGTGCGCTCCGCCCCGCGGGGTCTGGGCGCCTGGGGCGACATGGTGCTGGTGCTGGAGGATGGCTCCAAACTGGAAATGCGCTCCGTGCCGAAGTTCCGGGAGGTGGAGGCCTACATCGAAGAGCGGCGCAAGGCCTCACCCAAGGCCAGCAAGGCGGTGAAGGTGTCCACCGGCTTCGTCAACCCGGAGGCCACGGCCTCCTGAAAGCCGGTTCTCCGTCTTTCCCCCCTGCGCTCCTGGTGGCCTCCATCAGGCACACTGACCCACGGATCCTTGCTCTAGGCCCCATCTGTGATCGGCTACATCTCCGACAACCTGCTGCTGCCCATCCTGGATTTCTTCTATGGATTGGTACCCAGCTATGGCCTGGCGATCATTGCCCTCACGGTGGTGATCCGTCTGGCCCTGTTCCCCCTGAGTGCCGGATCCATCCGCAGCGCCCGGCGCATGCGGATCGCCCAGCCCGTGATGCAGCAGCGGCAGGCGGAAATCAAGACCAAGCATGCGAACAACCCCCAGAAGCAGCAGGAGGAGCTGGGCAAGCTGATGCAGGAGTTCGGCAGTCCCCTGGCGGGCTGTCTGCCCCTGGTGGTGCAGATGCCGATCCTGTTTGCCCTGTTTGCCACCTTGCGGGGTTCACCCTTTGCGGATGTGCCTTACACCTTCAACGTGAAGGTGCTGCCCCAGGAGCAGATTGCGGCGGTGGAGGCCAAGCCCTTCAACACGCCCAGCCACTCGATCTTCGTGACGGCCACCAAGCACGTGCCCGTGATCGGCACCCTGGAGAAGGGCACCAAGCTCGGCGTGGGCGACAGTGAAACGGTGACGCTCCATGGCAAGGACGGAGCGAGCTTCGATTCCGTGCTCAGCAGCGTGGAGAACGGCGACAGCTACAGGCCCACCTGGAGCGTCACCAAGGGTGAGGGTGTGGTCACGGTTGATCAGAACGGCACCATCAAGGCGGTTAGCCCCGGTGATGCGGTGGTGGAGGGCAAGATTCCCGGGCTTGCGGCCCGCAGCGGCTTCCTGTTCATCAAGGCTCTGGGCCAGGTGGGCTTCGTGACCGACGGCGCCATCAACTGGGACATCGCGATTCTGGTGGCGGCCTTCGGCGCCACCCTGTTCATCAGCCAGATCCTCTCCGGCATGGGGATGCCCGCCAATCCCCAGCAGGCCACGGCCAACAAGATCACGCCGGTGATGATCACCGCCATGTTTTTGTTCTTCCCCCTGCCAGCGGGGGTGCTGCTCTACATGGTGGTGGCCAATATCTTCCAGGGGCTGCAGACCTTTATTTTGAGCCGGGAAGCCCTCCCAGAGAACCTGCAGCAGATTCTGGAGAAGCAGATGGCCTCCCAGCCGGTGACCGTGGGGGCCTCGGGCGACCGGCTGCCCTTTGAGCCCAACTCGAAAAAGTGAGCCCCCTGCTCCGCCCGGTGCCCCTCGCGGAGCTCCGCACTCTGCCGGAGGGCAAGGTGTGGGAAGTGGATCAACCCATCGCCGGGCTCGAGAGCCTCACCCCTGTGCGGGGCCAGGTGGAGGCGGTGCATCACGGCACGGCCCTGGAGGTGAGCGGGGAAGCCGAAACGATCATCACCCTCTGCTGTGCCCGCTGCCTGCAGCACTACAACCAGGGGCTGCGAGCCGAGGTGCGGGAACTGATC
>JBIIHR010000043.1:0-7275 GCA_044235655.1 Cyanobium sp.
TCCAGGTGCGTTCGGCTCGCCGGCTGAACCTCACCTATTCGATGCGGCGGCGTTCAGCCAACCCCCTGGACGAGGTGCTGGAGGCCATTGCCCAGTCCCGCGGAGCCGTGTTGATCTATGCCCGCACCCGGCGCTCCGTGGAGGAGTGGACGGGGCGTTTGCGGGCAGCGGGCGTGGAAGCGATCGCCTATCACGCCGGCATGGATGCCCCGCTTCGTCAGGAGGCACTCGAGCATTTCCAGACCCATCCCCGGCCGGTGCTGGTGGCCACGGTGGCCTTCGGCATGGGTGTTGATCGGGGGGATGTGGGATTGGTGTTGCACCTTCACCTACCCGCGAGTGCGGAGGGCTATCTGCAGGAATCGGGCCGGGCGGGGCGCGACGGCCATCCTGCCCATTGTTTGTTGCTCTTCACCCCTGCCGATCGGGAGCGCCTGGGATGGGCCATCCGCTCAGGCGGAGCCGGTGTGCCGGAGGGGGCTGATGCGGAGGGCCAGCGCCTGGTGGTGGCCCAGCGGCAGTTGCGACGTATGGAAGCCATCGCGGAAGGAGAGGCCTGCAGGGAGCAGGCCCTGCTGCGCGCCGTTGGGGAGGTGGTGGAACCTTGCGGACGGTGTGATGGCTGCAGGAGTTCCAAGGCCACCCAGGATTGGTCGCTCCAGGCGGCTGCGCTCCTGGAGGCCCTTCAGGTCAAAGGTGGACAGACCTTGAAAAGCCTGGTGGAGCAGCTGGCCGGGGAGAAAGACGGAGAGCCCGAGGTCTGGAGCTGGCTCGGCCGCAGGCTTGTGCAGGAAGACCTGATCGGCGAGAGCGATGACGGCTTTCAGCGGCAATGGATCAGGAGTTCCGGGCTCCATTTCCTCCGTTCCCCCTGGCCCCTGTACTGGCAGGGACCAGGGGCCTTCCGGAACGGAGGACCCGCGCAGGAGGATTCAGGCGCTGCGGCGTGAACAGAAGTCGTTCACCAGCTTGGATTCCCCGGCGGAGACGGGGTCGTTCCAGGTTCCCCATTGGCCGGCCACGTTAGTGGAGTTGATCTTGCGGGCACCGCAGTTGATGGAGGTGTAAAGGGCTTCGCCCTTGTCAGTGAGGGTGGCGGCCACCATGCTGCCGCCCATGGGCTGCCAGCTGGTCCAGTCCACTTTCATGGGGCCATAGACCCTCCAGTCGCTCTTGCCGGTGGCCGCTTCCTGTACGGGTGTTGTGGCAGGGCGGGGCGCCACGGCCACGGTGGCTGGCTTGGGCTGGGCCTTCACGGCAGGACGGGGCTGGACCACCGCTTGATCGGGCTGGGCCGTTGAGGTTGGACGGGGCTGGGGTTGGGCGGCTGTGGGTTGGGGTTTGGGTTTGGCGGCCGCGGGCTGGGCGCTGGGGCGCGCGGGAGGGTTGCCCTTCAGCTTGAGGGTGCTGCCGGCATGCACGTTGTTGGGATCTTTGATGGTGTTGAGGGCCACCAGCTGGCTCACGGGCAGGCCATAGCCCCTGGCGATGGCGGATAGGCTCTCTCCCTTGCGAACCACATGCTCATTGGCCCCTGGGGTGTAGCTGAAGCTGGTCGGTTGCGTCGTTGTGCTTCGGCCGCCCTTCAACTTCAGCACCTGGCCCACCTCCACGTGGTTGGGGTTGTTCAGGCTGTTGAGGGCCATCAGGGTGCTCACCGGCACCCCATGGCGATCCGCAATGGTGGAGAGGGTTTCCCCTTCCCCCACAGTCACTGAGGACGTGGCTCCGCCTTTGGTCGAGGCCCCCCGGCTGCTGCTGATGCCCTGGGGCAGCTTGAGCTGGGTTCCTGCTTCCAGGTGGTTGGGATTCTTGATTTTGTTGATCTCGATCAGCCGTTGCACGCTCACGCCAAGGCGATCGGCGATTTCTGAGAGGGTTTCCCCAGGTTGCACCCGCACGGCTCCTGCCATGGAGGGCAGAGGAAGGACCAGGGCGAGGGCCAGGGCGGCAGGGGCACAGCGCATGGGACTGGATCATTCATCGAGCTCGGCGCACGTTAAGGAGCCTTTCCTTTGCAATCCAGCCCCCTGGTGAGGTTTTGGGCCAAATTGGCTGATCAGGACCCCAGCAACCGTTTGAGGATGGGGAGTTTGTTTGCGTAGGGCGGGTAACGAAAGGGCAGATCGGGCCAGAAGCTCCGCTCCAGGAGGCTCCGCTGGTGGGAAAAGGTGAGAAAACCGGTGTGGCCGTGGTAGGCCCCCATGCCGCTCTCCCCCACGCCCCCGAAAGGCAACTGGGGTGCCGCCACCTGCAACACCACGTCGTTGAAGGCCAGGCTCCCGGAGCTGGTGCGGGAGCGCAGGTGCTCCCGGTCGAGGGACCGCTGGCCGAAGAGGTAGAGGGCGAGGGGTTTGGCCCCCGCCTGCACCCGGCGGATGGCCCCCTCCAGATCGGGCACGGTGACGATGGGCAGCAGGGGACCAAACAGTTCCTCCTGCATCAGGGGATCCTGCTCGGGGTCGTCCACCTTCAGCAGGGTGGGTTCGATCCGGCGTTGCCCCCGGTCGGAGCGACCCCCCAGGAGCACTTGCCCCCGCTCCTGGGCTCCCCTGAGGAGATCCAGCAGACGGTCGAAGTGGGGAAGGCTCACCAGTCGGGCCAGATCTGGGCTGGCGAGGGGGTCGGGGCCATAGAGCCGGCTGATCTCTCTGGCCATGGCGGCCACAAGGGGATCCAGCATCTCCGGTACCACCAACAGATGGTCGGGGGCCACACAGGTTTGCCCCGCATTGAGCCCCTTGCCCCAGACCAGCCGCCGCGCCGTGGTGGCCAGAGGCGCATCGGCGAGCACGATGGCCGGACTCTTTCCCCCCAGCTCGAGGGTGAGCGGCGTGAGGTGCGGGGCGGCTGCGGCCATGATCAGCCGGGCCACCCGGGCTCCGCCCGTGAAGAAGATGTGGTCGAAGCGGTGCTCCAGCAGCTGGGCGGCCACCTGGCCGTCCCCCTGCACGACCTGCACGGTGCTGGCTGGGAAGGCCGCCTGGAGCAGGCGCGCGATCAGGTTGGCGGTGTGGGGGGCCAGCTCCGAGGGCTTGAGCACTGCGGTGTTTCCCGCCGCCAGGGCGCTCACCAAGGGCTGCAGGCAGAGCTGGAACGGATAGTTCCAGGGCCCCACAATCAGCACGCACCCCAGGGGCTCGGGGCGCACCAGGGCCCGGGCGGGCCAACTCCAGAGCGGGAGCCGGATGGCTCGTCCGGCCATCCAGCGTTTCAGGTGGCGTCGGGTGTGGCGGAGCTCCGCCTGCACGCCTGCCCATTCCACGTAAGCCTCCAGCGGAGGCTTGCCCAGGTCCTGGGCAAGGGCCTCCAGCAGGGCCGATTCGGCTCCTGCCAACAGGCCCTGGAGCCTGTCGAGCTGTTCCAGCCGCCACTGGAGCGGGCGCGTGGTGCCCTCAAACACGGGCCGGCGCATGGCCTCCACCGAGGGAGAGAGCAGGGGCGGGGGGGCAGACATGGGGTTCACGGGCAGCTTTGCTGGGCCACCAGAAGCCGCAGGGCATTGAGCTCCGGCTCATTGGGCCCTTCGTGGGCAAACAGGAGGGCGGTGGCGAGGGAGCGGTCGCCCTTGGCCAGCAGGCCATCGATGGCCCCTAGCCAAGCCTGGGGACGCCCATGGAGGGATTGGAGAAGCCCATCGCCTTCCCGCAAGCGCCCTGGGGCCGCCGCCACCAGTTGGATGGTGGCGAAGTGGTCGGCGGTGGCCCCAACGGGTCTCAGTCGCACCGTGAAGGCCTGCCGGGGTTTCAGGGGGGGCAGGGGCCAGGCCAAGGGGCCCTCGAGGGCCTCCCCCGCCAGGGATTGCCAGGCCCAGAGAACGGTGGAGCCCTGCTCGATACGCAGCTCGGCCAGGGGCTCCCGCACGAAGAAGGTGGGACGACTGAGGGGAGTCAGGGCTTGTGGGATGGCAGGGGGGATGAGCTTGGTGGCGGGCTCGAGGGAGGGGGCCAGCAGGCAGACGTCAGGGATGGCCGCCCGGGCGGCCATGGGCAGGACCGCACTGAGCAGCCATGCCAGGAGGAGGGCTGATTTGGTAGCGATCGCCACAGTCGAGCCCTGGGACGGCTTCATAAGTTTCTGGCGCAGGTCCCGCTTCGGGTCTGCAGAGACCCATTCGCTGGGAGGTGCGCCTGATGGGCTGGAGAAAGCTTGAGTGCTGCGCGCCGCTGGCCGATCCCCTCGAAGGGCCCTCCGGACGGGAGGGTGCGGGGGTGCTGCCATCGGAGGTGGTGCGGGTGCCGGTGCAGGCCATTCTGTACCTGCAGCCCATGGCAGAAAACGGGAAGGACGATCACCCCAGGCCCCTGGGCCATGCCCTGCCGTTCGGCTATGTGCGCTACCGGCAGTGACCCAGGGAGCCAGGAGGTTTCAGGAAGCCCTTGACGAGACTTGAACTCGTGACCTCTCCCTTACCAAGGGAGTGCTCTACCGCTGAGCTACAAGGGCATGTGGAAAGGTGGGCCGGGTTGGATTTGAACCAACGTAGGCAGAGCCAGCGGATTTACAGTCCGCCCCCATTAACCACTCGGGCACCGACCCGAACCACACCCCACAAACTTACCAGCCGCCGTTCCCGCCCACCCAGCCCTCTCCCTACGATCCCTGCGGAGGCTGCCTGATTCCCTGGTGTTGAACGTTCTTCTGCTCAACGGCCCCAATCTCAACCTCCTGGGCCAGAGGGAACCGGGCCTCTATGGCGCCCAGACCCTGAAGGGCATCGAGGAGCAGCTCCGCCTGCAGGCCGACGCCTTGATGGTGAATCTGGAGTGTTTCCAGAGCAACCATGAAGGTGTTCTTGTGGATCGGATCCATGCCGCCAGGGGCCAGGCCGAAGGCATCCTGATCAATGCCGGCGCCTTCACCCACACCTCCATCGCCTTGAGGGATGCCCTGTTGGGAGTGGCAATTCCCTATGTGGAGCTCCACCTGAGCAACGTGCACGCCCGCGAGCCCTTTCGTCACCATTCCTATCTGGCCGATCGGGCCATCGGGGTGGTGGCGGGGTTCGGGCCAGCCAGCTACAGCCTCGCCTTGGAAGGGCTGGTGGGGCACCTGCGGGCCCAGGCTTCCCCTGCCCCCTAGATCCATGACGTCCACCACAGCCACCACCCGCATTCGCTGGCTGGCCGCCCCCACCTCCTCCGCTTGGCTGGAGCAGGCCCTGGCCCACCCGGAGCTTGTGCTGATCGACCATGCCCACTGCGAGCGGAAGGCGGCGGGCGTGGCCCTGCAGTTGATGTTCCGCTATCCCGCTGACGGTGCCCTGGCGGAAGTGCTCAGCCCCCTGGCCCGGGAGGAACTCGACCATTTCGAGCGGGTGCAGGCCCTGCTGACCCGCCGGGGCATCCCCCTGCAGCCCCTGAAGGCGCCCCCCTATGGCGCGGTGCTTCAGTCCCACGTCCGCAGGTACGAGCCCGAGCGTCGGCTGGACAGCCTGCTGGTGGCCGGTCTGATCGAAGCTCGCAGCCATGAGCGCATGGGGTTGCTGGCCCTCCACAGCCCCGATCCCGAGTTGGGCCAGCTCTATGGCGATCTGCTCGGCAGTGAAGCCCGCCATTTCGGCCTCTACTGGCTGTTGGCGGAACAAGCGGCGATCAGGGACAGGCTGGCTGAGCGACTGGCTCAACTGGCCGAGGTGGAAGCGGAGATCCTGAGCAGCCTCCATCCCCAGCCGCGCATGCACAGCTAGACCCCAGCCTTGGAGAGGGCTTGAGGGGCCGCGTCGCAATGTTGAGTTAAAATTTTAATGTTCGGTGGTGGATGCCGGTCTCTTGCAGTGTTCTCTGCCCGCGCTCCCATCCCTCGGACGCGGACTGGTGTGGTTTGCCGGTCTTTGGATTGTCGCCATCACGCCAGCCTTGGCGGCACCCCTGGGCCACAAGGGCAGCACCATCGTCAGTGGCGAGGTCGACCCCCATTGGTCGTTCTTCACGGTGACTCCCGCTCTCACCCGCACCACCGGTGTCGGACCTGCCTTGCACTGGATGCGGCCCCAGTCCCATCACCAGGGAAGCAAGACAGACAACCACGCCGCGGAGAAGGACAACCCGTCCCATTCGGTCGCCCCCACCCCCGTGCACCCGGGCCATGGTGGACAGACCCCAGACCAGGGGCCACATCCGGGGGGGCAGGTTCCGCACCAGAGCCAAAGCTCCTCAGAGCAGACCTCCAACCCAGGGACACAGGAACTTTGGAGCCTGGTGTCGCTCACCCAGCGCCTGCACCGCTGGAACGGTGAACGCCATCAGGCCAATCTCTGGGCGGGCGCTGGGGTGGGCGTGCTCACCATCGTTCACGACGACGGCAGCCCTGCCAACAATCGCCTGGGCTGGTCGCCCTGGGCCCAGGCCGACTGGGAAACCAGGCGGCTCTACCTGGCGGCTTCGGCTCGGTGGTTTCAGGCCGCCGATATCGGCCGGCTGATGACCTCCGCCCGGGCCGGGGTGGCCCTCACTGCCGCCGATTACAACCGCTGGCAGCCCTGGCTGATGGTGGAGGCCCGCACCATGGAGGGACTGCAGGAGGGGGTGGAAATCACGCCCCTGCTGCGGGTGATCCATCGCCGGATCCTGGTGGAGGCTGGGGTCAGCACCGCGGGGTCGGCCCGCTTCAACCTCACCTACACGTTCTGACATCACGACGCTCACCATGACCTTTCCCCGACGCCTTCTTCCCCTTCTGGCCTTCGGATTGGCCACCTTCACCCAGGCCGCTGCCTGGGCGGGCGCCTCCCTCTATCGGATCACGGTGAGCGGGATGGTGTGCTCCTTCTGTGCCCAGGGGATCGAGAAGCGCCTCCAGGCCATCCCCGGCACCGAATCCGTGCGCATTGATCTCTCTAAAGGCTTGGTGGAAGTGACCGCCCGTCCCGGGGCCAAGATTGATGCCGACTCCCTCAAGCGGGCCATCCGCGACGCCGGTTACGACGTGCGTCGGGTGGATGGGCCCCTGACCTCCAGCGCTCCAGCCGTCAAGGCCACGGTGAACGCGAACTGATGGACCAGCCCCGCTCCGCCGATGGCGGCCGTGCCCTGACCCAGGGGCGGCGGTTGCGCTCCATCCAGCTGCTCAGCCTGCTCTTCACCTCCGGCACCCTGGTGTGTTGTGTGCTGCCCGCCACCCTGGTGCTGATCGGCGCGGGATCAGTGATGGCCAGCCTGGTGAGCGCTGCTCCCGCCCTGGTGGTGCTCTCCCAGCACAAAGCCCCCGTGTTCACCCTGGCGGGTGTGGGGTTGCTTCTGGCGGGGCTGGCCCTCTGGCGCCAGGCCACCCGGG
>JBIIHR010000044.1:0-7242 GCA_044235655.1 Cyanobium sp.
GACCGCATCAGGGCCAGGTCCCCCCGGGCAGGCCAGGAAAAGAACCAGGAACGCTCCAGCTGCTTGTACTCCTCCAAGGGGCGCTGTTCCTTCGCAACGGGACAGACCACGGGCGGGTCGACGGAGTCGGCTCCTGGGCCTGGAGGGTTGGCGGAAGGCATGGTGAGGCCGATTGCTCAGGATTGCCGCAGGGACGATCCCACGGAAGCAGGGGGGACGACGGGGGTGTAGCGGTGCTGCTCCCCATGGCCCCAGAACGACTCCAGATCGTAAAAGTGCCGCTCCTGGGGCGTGAGCACATGCACGATCAATTCCCCGTAATCCAGCAACACCCAGCGGCCTTCCGCCTGCCCTTCGCGCCGCAGGGGCAGGCGATGGGCCTCGAGCTCCAGCCGATCTTCCACGGAGCGGGCAATCGCTCTCACTTGAACATCCGACAGGCCGCTGCAGATCACAAACCAATCCGCGAGGGAGGAAATGTCCTCCACCCGGATCAGCCGGATGTCCACCGCCTTGCGATCATCACAGGCTTCCGCCGAAAGACGGGCCAGATCCTCGCTGGTTGGCTTATCCATACACGTTCTCGCTGCTGAGGGACTGCCTGGAGCCCTCCTGCTGGGCCATTTCAGCCCTGGCCTTGCCCGCGCTCTTGCGGAGAGCTTCCAGCCGATCCTCGTAGAACGCCCGTTTGCGTTTCTTCCGGCTCTGTTCCACCAGCTCCTTCAACGCCCCGCCCAGGCTTTTGTAAGCATTGGGCAGGGTGTACCCAAAGCGGCAGGCGAGCTCGATGGCCCGCTCATCCGCCTGGATCGCATCCTGCAGGCGCTTTTCGGAGTTGTTTTTGAGATACAGGCGGTAGCCCGCAAAACCCGACAGGCCCGCGGCTACCAATAGCAGGAGCCCATCCTGCACCCAGAGCTCTCCGATGGCCCCGCCCAGACCAATGGCAAGAGCGGCCATCTCCCAGCCATCCCTGGGAATGGCATCGTTCTGAATCCGACCCACCTCATGCCAGAAGAGGAGATTGCGGTGGTCGAGGGCAAGGCTGTCCCACTTCTCCAGATCCACCTGGATCTCCACCTCATCCCTGCCGATTTCCTCCAGGGTGATCAGCGGTGGATCCACGGAAGCGGCAGCTTCCACGAACACCCAGCTCTGCATTTCCGGGGGAAGCTGCCCCTTCAGGCGCTGGAGTTCGCTCATCGACGGTCGGGAGTTGGTCTTGATTCACAGATCAGATTAGCCACCCTCCAGGGAGGAGGGGGGTGCTGGGGGGACGGGATAGCCGCACGCATGAGAGGCTTGGACAGTTTTGCCCTCCCGCGCCCCATGCCCCGCCGCACGGATCTGCGTCGCATCCTGCTGCTGGGCTCAGGGCCAATCGTGATCGGCCAGGCCTGCGAATTCGACTATTCCGGCACCCAGGCCTGCAAGGCCCTGAGGGCTGAAGGCTTTGAGGTGGTGCTGGTGAATTCCAACCCCGCCTCGATCATGACGGATCCGGAACTGGCGGACCGCACCTACATCGAGCCCCTCACCCCCGAGGTGGTGGCCCAGGTGATCGAACGGGAGCGTCCCGACGCCCTTCTTCCCACCATGGGTGGGCAGACCGCCCTCAACCTGGCCGTCGCCCTGGCAGAGAACGGCACCCTGGCCCGTTTTGGCGTGGAACTGATCGGCGCCAATCTTGAGGCCATCCGCAAGGCGGAAGACCGCTTGCTGTTCAAGGAGGCGATGGAGCGCATTGGCGTCTCGGTCTGCCCCTCCGGCATCGCCAACAGCCTGGAGGAAGCGGAGATCGTGGGGGAAGCCATCGGCACCTATCCCAGGGTGATCCGGCCGGCCTTCACCCTCGGGGGATCCGGAGGCGGCATCGCCTACAACCCGGAGGAATTTCGCACCATCTGCAAAAGCGGGCTGGAGGCTTCCCCCGTCTCCCAGATCCTGATCGAACAATCCCTTCTGGGCTGGAAGGAATTCGAACTGGAAGTGATGCGCGACAGCGCGGACAATGTGGTGATTGTGTGCTCGATCGAGAATCTCGATCCCATGGGCGTGCACACCGGGGATTCCATCACCGTGGCCCCAGCCCAGACCCTCACCGATCGGGAATACCAACGTCTGCGGGATCAATCCATCGCCATCATCCGGGAGATCGGGGTGGATACGGGGGGCAGCAACATTCAGTTTGCGATCAACCCCGCCGATGGCGCTGTGGTGGTGATCGAGATGAATCCCCGGGTCTCCCGTTCCTCCGCCCTGGCGAGCAAGGCCACGGGATTCCCCATCGCCAAGATCGCCGCTCGCCTGGCGGTGGGTTACACCCTCGACGAAATCATCAACGACATCACGGGGGCGACACCGGCCTGTTTTGAACCCACCATCGATTACGTGGTGACGAAGATTCCCCGCTTCGCCTTCGAAAAATTCCGCGGCAGCGCCCCCGTGCTCACCACCTCCATGAAGTCGGTGGGGGAAGCCATGGCGATCGGCAGGTGTTTTGAGGAGTCGTTTCAGAAGGCCCTGCGTTCTCTGGAAACCGGCCTGGCGGGCTGGGGCTGCGACCGAGCTGAACAGCAGCCCACCGACGGGGACCTGGACCGCCAGTTGCGCATTCCCTCCCCCGAGCGAATCCTGGCCGTGCGCACGGCCATGGGCGCCGGGCGCAGCGATGGGGAGATCCACCGGTTGAGTGGGATCGACCCCTGGTTTCTGGCCAAGCTGCGGGGACTGCTGGAAACGGAACAACGGCTGCTCACCGGGCGCGCCCTAGCGGACCTCGGGGCCCCTGCCCTATGGGAACTGAAGCAAATGGGCTACTCCGATCGGCAGTTGGCCTGGGCCACGGGAAGCGACGAACTGAGCGTGCGGCGCCACCGTCAGGACCTCGGCATTCGGGCGGTGTTCAAGACCGTGGACACCTGCGCCGCCGAATTCGCCTCCAGCACCCCTTACCACTACTCCACCTACGAAAGGCCCCTGCTGCGCCTCCAGGAGGACGGCACCCTCGTGAGCCAATCCCCCGCCGACGAGGTGCAACCGGAGCATCGGCGAAAGGTGATGATCCTTGGCGGGGGGCCGAATCGCATCGGCCAGGGGATCGAATTTGATTACTGCTGCTGCCACGCCTCCTTTGCCCTGAGGGATGAGGGCTTCGCCACGGTGATGGTGAACAGCAATCCAGAGACGGTGTCCACCGACTACGACACCAGCGACAGGCTCTACTTCGAGCCCCTCACCCTGGAGGATGTGCTCAACGTGATCGAGGCGGAACGGCCGGAAGGCCTGATCGTTCAGTTCGGGGGGCAGACGCCCCTCAAGCTGGCGATCCCCCTGATGCGCTGGCTGCAGAGCCCGGAGGGGAAGGCCAGCGGCACCGCGCTCTGGGGCACGTCGCCGATCTCCATCGACCGGGCTGAAGACCGGGAGCAGTTTCAGCAGATCTTGGACGATCTGCAGATTCGCCAACCCCGCAATGGGCTGGCCCGCAGTGAAAGCGAAGCGCGCAAGGTGGCCGAACGGGTGGGCTATCCCGTGGTGGTGCGCCCCAGCTATGTGCTCGGCGGCCGAGCCATGGAAGTGGTGTACGACGAGAGCGAACTCAATCGCTATATGGCCGAAGCGGTGAATGTGGAGCCGGATCACCCGGTGTTGATCGACCAGTTTCTGGAAAATGCCATTGAGGTGGATGTGGATGCGCTCTGCGACCACACCAACACCGTGGTGATTGGAGGGCTGATGGAGCACATCGAGCCCGCCGGGGTGCACTCCGGGGATTCGGCCTGCAGCCTGCCGGCGGTGAGCCTCTCACCCGAATCCCTGGCCACCATTCGTGGGTGGAGTGCGGACCTGGCCCGTGCCCTGGAGGTGCGGGGCCTGATCAACCTGCAGTTCGCCGTGCAGAACGATCTTGTCTACATCCTGGAGGCCAATCCCCGGGCCTCCCGCACCGTGCCCTTCGTGGCCAAGGCCACGGGGGTGCCCTTGGCGAAGATCGCCAGCCAGGTGATGGCTGGCGCCACCCTGGCGGAACTCGGCCTTCTTGCTGAACCGAAGCCCCCGAGACAGACCGTGAAGGAAGCGGTGTTTCCCTTCCAGCGTTTTCCCGGCTCCGACACCCTGCTCGGCCCGGAAATGCGTTCCACAGGAGAAGTGATGGGCATCGCTTCAAGTTTTGGACTTGCCTATGCGAAGGCCGAACTGGCGGCAGGAGAGGCCCTTCCCACCACGGGCACGGTGTTCCTCTCCACCCATGATCGCGACAAGCCTGCTCTGATGCCCGTGGCCCAGCAACTGGCGGCCAAAGGCTTCGCCCTGGTGGCCACCGCCGGCACGGCCGAGGTGCTCAGGGCCGCCGGCCTCGACGTGGAGTCCATCCTGAAGGTGCATGAGGGCCGGCCAAACGTCGAAGATGCGATTCGCTCCAGGCAAATCCAGCTGGTGATCAACACTCCTGTGGGGCGACAGGCCGCCCACGATGATCGGGATCTCCGTCGCGCTGCCCTTGACTACGACGTGCCGACGGTCACCACCCTGGCCGGCGCCAGAGCCGCCGTGGAAGGCATTGCGGCCCTGCAAGAACACCGCACTCTGGAGGTGACCGCCCTGCAGGACATCCACGTCCCCTGGAAGAGGCCGGGCTGAAGGCCCGCTCTCAACCCGAGGCGAGAGCGGAAAACAGCCGCTTCATCACAGCCAGCAACCCATGGCTCTGGTCCTGCCGCTCTTCAAGACTGAGGTGGTTGAGCTCCGCCTGGCGCGCTGCCACCAAGACAGCAAAGCGCTCGAGAAGGGCAGGATCATCCCGAAGCAGGGCCTGCACCGAGGGCCTGCTCACCCGGAGCAGGCGACATTCCTCCAAAGCCCGAACCGTGGCACTGCGCGGAGCGTCCAGAAAGAGGGTCATCTCGCCGAACACATCACTGTCCCCGAGCTGACGCACCACCAGCTGGCGCCCCTCCAGCTCCTTGCTCACTTCCACCCGTCCACCCAGCAGCACGTAGAGCGAATCACCCTCCTCCCCTTCCCGCACGATCACCTCGCCGGGGCCAAAGCAGAGAGGTTGGCTGGCCTCCACGAGCACCTGCCGTTGATGCTCGCTGAGATCTGCAAACAGGGCATTGCTTCCCAACGCCAGCGCGCCGATCTCGGAGGCAACCGGAGCGTCGAGATCCTCCACCGAAGCGTGGCGGCGAGGTTCCACCTGCCGCACGGGATAGGGGATGCTCTGGCCCTCGCGCCGCAGGGCATACCAGATCTGGGACAGCAGGGCACTGCGGAGATCCAGCTGCGAGACACCCTTCCCCGGATTCCACACCTGGATTTCATAGGTGATCGCACTGTCATCGAAGCTGCACAGCCGCACCCGAGGGGGAGGCTCGCTGAGCACGTCAGGGTGAGCAGAGACCACCTCAGCAAGAAGTTTTTGGGCTCGGGCGGGGGGGAATCCATAGTCGAGCCCCACTTTGAACCGCTGCGCACAACGGCCGAAGTGGGACCGGTTGTTGAGCACATCGGCGGTGATCTTGCTGTTGGGCACCACCAGCAGACAGTCATCAAGGGTGCGCAGGCTGCAATCCCGCCAGCTGATCGAAGTCACAATCCCTTGCTGTCCTCCCGCCAGCTCGATCCAATCGCCCACACAAAAATCATCCGAGAGCTGCAACTCCAACCCGGAGATCAGATCCTTGAGAGCCTCCTGGGAGGCCAAACCCAGCACGGCCGTGAGCACCGCTGAGGTGGTGACCAGACTGAGGAGGTCGAGGCGAGCCCCCTGGCGCAGGATCACCGCAGCCGCCAGGGCGGAGCCCCCCAAGCTGAGCAACTGCACCAGCAGCTCCGGTGGCTCACGCCACCAGCCGAAGCCGGCGGGCAACTCCACGGCCAGCCAGATCAGCACACGAATGGCCGCGAAAGCCACCAGCAGATCGTCCGCAAGAGACAACCAGAGGCGTTGGGCAAAGGGCAGGCTCTCCAGCGGAAGACTGGCCACAAGCGCCCAAACCAACGCAGCCAGCAGGGGCAACCGGATAGGGGGTGGGGGCAGCTGGCGGTGTTGGCAGAAGAACCTGATGCCCAGCACAAGGCCGGCCAGGACCACCACGCACAACCAGATCTGCAGCAGAGCCATGACCAGCGGTATGACGCCTCCCTAAGGATGCGCGAAATTGGTCGAAAACGTTGCCCAAAATGGGGGAACACCTTCGAGGGGCTGCGTTGGTCCATCGCTGCATGGCTCTTCCCCGCTGGCCGCATCTTCTGCTGGGCTTCACAGGCTGGAGTTTGCTGGGGTGGAGCATCCCCCTGATCTCCCCAGGGCCCGCCCTGGCGGCCGAGAGTGCCGTGGTGCAGGAAATCCTCGACGGCAAAGAGCTCTACATCGAACAAAAGCAGGCCAAGGTGCAACAAACGGCCCGCTCCCCTGAGCAGCTCAGCACCCGCAACAGCCGTGGCCAGATCCTCTTCAACAGCGGCGCTGTGGGGCGGATGAACAAGTTTTCCCAACTCCGGTTGGGCAGCCGATGTTTCCTCGTCGACCGTGGCCAGGTGTTGGTTTCTGGCAAGCAAAATGGTTGCACCCGCTCAGCCCGCCTGAGCGTGCGAGGCACCAACTACCTGATTGAGGTGAACGAAGCTGGCGAGTCGGACATCTCCGTGTTGGAGGGCACGGTAGAGGTGGAACCCCTACGCGCAGGCGAGCCCACGGGGGCTCCCCCCTCCATCCTCGAGGCCGGCCAGAGGCTCAGGCTGTCGCCGTTAGGGGCTGTGCTGGCCCTGCTGAAACTGGAAGCCGGGGATTACGAGCGACTCTTGGGTGGAGACCTCTTCCAGGGGTTCCAGGTGCCCCTTCCCGGCTTCGAAGCGCTGGAAAGCCATCTAAGAAGCCGCTTCCCCGGCATCAACCTACCGGTGCCCGGCGGGGTGCCTTCTCTTCTGCAGCCCACCCTGCCGTCCCCTCCGACCCCATCAGCACCCAGCTTGTTCCTGCCCCGCCTCTTCTAAGAGAGGTCTGAGATGGCCCCCTCCCGTCGTTCCATCCTGCTGCTCCTCACCACCAGCCTCGGCGGCGCGGCAGCCCTGATGGGGGGCTGGCCGGGCCCCTACTGGCGGCTCTGGGACCGGGCCTTTGAAGATCAAGTGCAGGTGCTGTTGGGCCAACGCCCTCCTCCGAAAGAGGTGGTGGTGGTCGCCATTGATGAGGCCACTCTGCAGCAGGGCGACTGGTTTGAGCAGCAACAGGGC
>JBIIHR010000046.1:0-7097 GCA_044235655.1 Cyanobium sp.
AGAACGGCTGGCCCGTTGCCATCTGTATCTGATCACCTCCCCAGGTCCGGATCTGTTCGGCACGGTGGAGGCGGCCTTGCGGGCGGGGGTGCGGCTGGTCCAGTACCGCCCCAAGCAACAACCTTCCACCGACCTCGAGCGGTTTGAGGAGGCCAGACAGCTTCGCCAGCTCTGCTGGAGCCATGGTGCCCTCTTCCTCGTCAACGATCGCCTGGATCTGGCGTTGGCCGTGGAGGCCGACGGTGTTCACCTGGGTCAGGACGATCTGCCTGCGGCGGTGGCCCGCCGACTCCTCGGGCCTGATCGGCTGATTGGTCGGAGCACCCATGCTCCCGACCAGTTGCGCCAGGCTGTCCTGGAAGGCTGCGACTATGCAGGGGTTGGGCCCGTGCATGCGACCCCATCCAAACCAGGCCGCCCACCGGTGGGCCTCGATTACGTGGCCTCTGCCGCTGCCGATTGCCCTATTCCCTGGTTTGCCATCGGGGGTGTGGATGGGGCCAACCTGGATGCCGTGCTGCAAGCCGGTGCCAGCCGTGTGGCCGTGATCCGGGCGATCACCGACGCCACGGATCCCCATGGGGCGAGCCTGGAGCTTCTGCGACAGCTGGCGGCTTCTGCATGATCGTCATCACCGTCAATGGCGAACCAAGAACCTGCCCGGCGGGGCTGGAGCTGAGGGAGGTGCTGCTCCACCTGGGCTATAAACCGGATGTGGTGGTGGTGGAGCTCAACGGCACCATTTATTCCCGCTCCCAGGGGTTTGAGCAGAGGGTCGTGGAATCCGATGCCTTGGAGGTGGTCACCATTGTGGGAGGAGGTACGTAGATTTCTAGGACTTTCAACCTCTCAGTGACATCCTCCATGGGACTCCGTCTGTTCAAGCGGGTTGCCAGCTTGATGGTGGTCCCCATCCTGCTCACCAACCTTCTCCTTGCATCTCCCCGCGCTGCCGATGCGGCCAGTGGTGGTCGGATCGGAGGCGGGAGCTTTCGCTCTTCTCCTTCCCCCCGCAGCTACGGCAGTGGGGGAACCCGTTACCGGGGGGGCTCAGGGCGCACCGGTGGCACCTACATCCCCGTGCCCTATGGCGGCGGTTATTACGGTGGGGGATATGGCGGCGGGTATTACGGAGGAGGCGGATTCGGTCTCCCCTTCGTGGTGCCGATCTTTGGCTTCGGCGGCGGCCTGCTGGGATTCCTTGTCTTGATGGCCGTTCTTGGCTTGATGGTCAATGCCATCCGCCCAAGCAGCTCCCCGTCCTACGGGGGCAACCTCCCTGGCGACGATTCCTACGGCAGCTTGGACGGGCCCGTATCCATCGCTCAGGTTCAAGTGGGCCTGTTGCCCTCCGCAAAGCAGTTGCAGGATGATCTTCGCCGGATGGCGGCCACGGCTGATACCGGCACGACGGCAGGCCTGCAGAGGGTGCTCCAAGAAACCACCCTTTCCCTGCTGCGAAACCCTGAGCTCTGGGTCTATGCCAACGCTGAGGCTGCTCAGGTTCCCTTCACGTCCGCTGAAGGCACCTTCAACCGTCTCTCCATGCAGGAGCGGAGCAAGCTTCGGAAGGAGATCACCACCAACGTGGCAGGCCGCCGCAGCCAGGACAGCCTCTCTGGAACCCTCCAGGGTGCAAGTGATGCCACGAGTGATTTCATTGCAGTCACGGTTCTGGTGGCCACCAGGCACCGTCTTGCCGTCAAGGAAGCCCACACCGCCGAAGCCCTCCGGGAGGCCCTGCAACAGCTTGGGTCCATCGGAGATGACGACCTCTTGGCGCTGGAGGTGATTTGGCAACCCGAGGGGGCGGGTGAAGTTCTCACCACGGAGGAGTTGCTCACGGCCTATCCCCAGCTTCAGCACCTCTAAGTCAGGCGGGGCTGCTGTTCGATCTGCCATTGAGAATTCGCAGGGCGGCCATGGCAGCCCCGTAACCATTGTCGATGTTCACCACGCTGAGCCCTGGAGCGCAGCTCGCCAGCATTCCCTGAAGCGCTGCGTTTCCGCCGCTGCTCACCCCGTAGCCCACGGAGATGGGCACCCCAATCACGGGCTGGGGAAGGAGTCCTGCTACCACGGTGGGCAGGGCCCCCTCCATGCCCGCGCAAACGATGAGCACGGAAGCCTCCCGCAGGATCGCCAGGCGATCCAGCAGACGATGGAGCCCGGCCACCCCCACGTCCTCCACCAGCTCCGTGCAGATGCCATGGCATCGCAGTGCCAGGCAGGCTTCCTGGGCCACCACCTGATCGCTGGTCCCTCCCGTGACCACCATCACGATCCCCTTCTGATGGTTGGGGGGAGGCAGACCTGGAGCGGTCAGGCAGCGTGCTTCAGGATGGTGGGTCATCGGGAGCGGGGAGGCATCTCCCCCACCCAAAAACCTGGCCACTGCCGCAGCTTTGCCCGGTGACACCCTCGTCACGAGGGCCGTCTCACCGGCGGCCACCAGGTCGCGAAGGATGGCGGCAATCTGATCAGCCCGTTTGTGCTCTCCCCACACCGCCTCCACCATCCCGAGGCGGGAGCGCCTGCCCAGATCCAGATTGGCCGAGGAGGTCATGACCGGAGTGTTTCCCCTGCGTAGACCAGAGGGAAGGGATTCTCACTGTGCGCAGGGAGGGACAGCATCTGTTTGGCGACAGCTTCAAACCTCTCCTGAACGGCGGCCACAATGGCCTCTGGAATGGCTATCCAGTCTTGGCGGTTGGCCCAATGGATCAGCAGCACGCCCTCCTGGAGACGGTAGTCCCACAAGACCTCACGCCCCACAAATCCTTTTTGTTCACGGAGCCATGGATCCCATGTCTGGAGCTCAGCTTCGATCCAGACCTCCCTCGCGTCGGCAGCCACTTGGAGGCGAAGGTGTTCCACCACCGTCACCTCCCAACCCTTTCCTTCGGCTTCCGGCGCCTCGCTCAGCCCCAGATCGATCAAAACCTCCAGGCCGTCCCGTTGCATGGCAGGCTGGTGGCCTGGATCAGGACGGTCATGATCCACCGATTTTGGCTTCGTTCACGGCATTCAGCTTAGGAAGGAGGAGGAGCAGAGGGTCGCTCGTTCAGTCCTTCTGCAAGAGGGCTACGGCATAGGAGGCGATTCCCTCCTCCCGGCCTGTGGGCCCAAGCCCCTCATTGGTGGTGGCCTTCACACCCACCCGATCGGCAGGGATGTGGAGGGCGTCGGCAAGATTCGTGCGGATCTGGTCGATGTGTGGCCTGAGTTTGGGCCGTTCGGCCACCACCACCAGATCCACGTTGATCACCCTCCAGCCCCGGCCTCTCACGAGCCCCATCACCTCCTCCAGCAACTTCAGACTGTCCGCATCTTTCCAACGCTCTTCCCCTGGTGGGAAGTGTTGTCCGATATCCCCCAGGCTCAAGGCTCCGAGGAGGGCATCCATCAGGGCATGCACCAGCACGTCCGCATCACTGTGGCCATCGAGACCCAGCCCAGCGGGATGCTCCAGCACCACCCCCCCCAGGATCAAAGGCCGTCCAGCCACAAGCCGGTGGATGTCGTAGCCCTGTCCAATGCGCAGGTCCATGGGAGTTGCAGGCTTCAGATGGCGGTCAAGGGTCAACCTCGCCCCCTTGAGCTTGCCAGCGTGCGTAGAGATCGGGGCGGCGTTCCTGGGTGCGCCGCTGTCGTTCACCCTCCCGCCAGAGGGCAATGGCTTTGTGGTCCCCGCTGCGGAGCACCGCCGGCACCTCCATGTCCCTGAAGAGGGCTGGGCGAGTGTAGTGGGGGTGCTCCAGCAGCAGTCCGCGATGACTTTCCTCCTCCAGGGACGCGGCTGTTCCAACGGTGCCGGGCAAGAGCCGCACCACACCATTGATCACGGTCATAGCGGGGAGTTCGCCACCAGTGAGAACAAAATCTCCGATGGAGATTTCTTCATCCGCCAGACCACGGATGCGTTCGTCAAACCCTTCGTAGTGTCCGCAGAGGATCACCAGCTGATCCTTCTGCTGGCACCAGCGTTCCAGGTCGGACTGGTGGAGGGGGCGCCCCTGGGGCGTCATCAGGAGGGTGGCCCGCTGCCCCTTTGTGGGGATGGCTTCAAAGGCGGCAAACACGGGCTCTGGCTTCAACACCATCCCCGCCCCACCGCCGTAGGGCTCATCGTCCACTTTCCGGTAGCGATCGTGGGTGTAGTCCCGGGGATTGTGGAGATTGAGCTCTGCGATTCCCCGGCCCAAGGCCCTTCCAATGACCCCGAGCTGAAGCATGGGAGCAAAAGCTTCGGGCACCAGGGTGATCACATCAATGCGCATGGGGGATCAGGGTGGTGGAGTCATCGGTTTCTCCTCAGGCCTTTGCACCCGCCTGATTTCGGAGCTGAAGCTGGCCCGGCCCGGTCGACCATCCGCAAATTGCTCCAGGGTGCTGCGCAGTCGCAAGTTGGGTTTACGAAACCAGATCCGTTCGTTCAGGCGTCGGTTGTCCTCTTCCACCGTTAATTCCAAGCTGCCGTCCTCCCCTAGGTGCCAGTTCCCAAGAACAGCATTGATGGCCACGGTTCCTGTTTTGTGGAAGATCAACCTCACGTTCGCTTGATTCGCGGCAAAGATCTCCAGTCCGCCCCAGTCGGATTCAGAGGTGGGCTCCAGCAACGCCACGCGGATTTCCGCCCGCTCTGATGCATGCCATGGCTGGGAAGGTTCAATTCCCTCCCCATCGTGTTGCTCCTCCCCCGGCGCGGAGACAAGACCCTCGGGTTTGAGAAGACTGCGGAGGGCGAGCCAATCCCCGGCATTGAGCTGAAGAAAGCCGCAGATGTCCTCCGGGGGGAAGTCTGTCAAGACGCTTTGCTCTCGGTTGCTTGAACTTAAGGGTTTGGCGCAACCCTCAGCCTTCGCCCCCATAACCAAGTTCCCTGAGCTTGGCGGAGCTGCGTCGCCAGTTGGGAACCACTTTGACGAAGAGCTCCAGATAGACGGGGCATTGGAGCAGCGACTCCATCTGCTGCCTGGCCCCGGATCCGATGGATCGCAGCATCTGGCCTCCGCGTCCGATCAGGATCCCCTTCTGGCTTTGGCGCTCCACAAGAACCGTAGCCAGCACGGCCAGCCTGGGGCCACTTTTGGCCCCAGGACGGGGGTCTTCCACGACCCTCTCGATCTGCACGGCAACGGAGTGGGGCACCTCCTCCCTTGTCTGATGCAAGACCTGTTCGCGGATCAGTTCCCCCAGTAGCGCCTCTTCCGTTTGGTCGCAGATGGTTTCAGGCGGATAGAGGCAAGGTCCCGTTGGCAGGTCGGCGATCAGCGCCTGCAGGAGCTCTTCCGTCCCCAGGCCGGTCAAGGCACTCACGGGATGCATGGGCCAGCTCACACCAACGGTTTCGTCAGGTCCAGAAAGCAGTTGGCGGTAGGAGGCGATTTGCGTTTCAGCCTGGGATGCTTCCACCAGGTCCCAATGATTCAGGGCGAGATGAACAGGGGAGCGGCTGTCCCTGAGGAGATTCACGATGTAGGCATCGCCGCGTCCAGCCTCCATGGCACCGTTCATGAGGAGGAGAACCAGATCCACTTCTCCGATGGCCTCGCGGGCACTCTTGACCAGTCGCTCCCCCAGCAGATGGTGGGGTTTGTGGATCCCAGGCGTATCCACAAAAATCAACTGGGCCTCAGGAAGCGTCAGGATCCCTCGTAAACGGCGGCGGGTTGTCTGGGCGATGGGTGAGGTGATGGCGACCTTCTGGCCCACCAGGCGATTGAGCAGGGTCGACTTGCCAACGTTGGGCCTTCCGACCAAAGCGATGAATCCTGAACGAAAATTCGCGCTTGAAGGGGGGATATCCATCCACCAAATCTGGCAGTGAATGTCCTCCCTTGACCAAAATGAGTGCATGGTTCCAAACGTTTCATGACCAAGCCACTGTCTTTTCAAGAAGCCATCGCCCAGAGCACAGAGTGGATTCGTTGCTGGGATCAGGGAGAGCTGAGCGACGATGTCCTGGCGGACTCCGTCGGGGAGCTGGTGCGTCAGAGAGATGGAGCCAGAGGATTCTTTGTGGCCTCCCTCACAAGCGACTCTCCCCTGATGGATCGTCTGACTGAGCCCCTCATCTACCAGTTGAGATTGGCTGGTGAAGAGGTCGTTGATCTAACCGTCCGTAATCTTGCGATGAGTACTGCTATGAGCGTTCATCACAAACGCAATCAAGACCAAGCAATGTTAGAGGGATCTCTGCGGGTACGCTCAAGGTGCCTTGACCTTTTGAGTCAGCTTGAACCGCATCAGGTCAAAAAGAGACTTGAAACCCTTATTGAAGGACTAAATGAAAGAGGCGAAGATAAAAACTTTCTCGAACGTTGGGGATATGACGATGAACAGAAAAATAAAATTAAAGAAACAGTGAATAAAGTTGGCTATCAGGCGCTATGAATTGGCCTAAAATCTGAGGTAAATCATGCTGAGCACTTCCCAGTCCGTATCATCTATGTTGGTTTGATAAATATAATTTACGTGAGACCCCACTGTTAGCCATTTTGTAATATTTAAATCTACGCCTGCTGTTAGCATTCCATCTGTATAGCCCAAACCGTCAACATTCGTTGCAATCCCGCCCCCAAAGAATGGCGTGATAAAGCTGCGATTGAAAAGATCAATTGTCAAAGGAATCCTAGCCTCCCAACCGCCATTATTATTGTTGTTATTGTTATTATTGTTGTTGTTAGTATTGTTGTTATCGTTCCCAATCAAGATGCTTGGGCGCAGAGAGATTGAGAAATCTTGGTCAAGTTTGTAAGCAATCCTAGCAGTGAAGAGGGCATTTGTTGGATCACCCGTGTAAGTACCTGGCCTAACTCCACCGCCGAATCCATAAATACCTCTCGATTTATAGGGTCCCTCGACTCTTGGTTTCGCTGCCAGCTCTTTGGGATCTGTTTTCGCTGGAATTGGCATGAATTGAGTTGGTACATCACCAAAACTCTCAACTGCAGTCCACTGAATCGATGGATCCAATGTCTCCGTAGGGCTTTGCTGCCAAACAGGTTTGCTCGGTAAAACCTGGACTTGTGAGTAGGCAGAAGATGTAATAGTACTAAACAAAGCCAAGGCTAATGATGATCCACAAAAAGAAT
>JBIIHR010000023.1:0-9409 GCA_044235655.1 Cyanobium sp.
GGATGCCGATGTGCACGCCCATTTCATGGGCTACCTGGCGGATCGTGGCGATGCGCTGAGCGTGTTCCCCATGGTCGCCGTGGGAAAAATTCAAGCGAAAGGTGGTGGCTCCAGCTTCGATGAGAGCGCGAAGCATGGCGGGCGATTCCGTGGCGGGGCCGATCGTGGCCACGATCTTGGTGCGACGCATTGGAATGCCCAGGCCTGCAGATAGCCGGAAACTACCATCCGTGCCACCCACCCCAGGCTCGCCATGGACCTCCGCACCTACCAGTCCCGAGCGGCTCTCACGGCCCGGTACCCCGATGTGGGCTCCAATCCCATCTACCCCACCCTTGGCCTCTGCGGGGAGGCGGGGGAGGTGGCGGACAAGGTGAAGAAAGTGCTGCGCGACCATGAGGGAGCCTTCAGCGAGCAGATCCGAGCTGATCTGGCCCTGGAATTGGGTGACGTGCTCTGGTACGTGGCCCGTTTGGCCAGTGAACTGGATCTGGAGCTGGAGGCCATTGCGGAGGGAAATCTGGCCAAACTGGCCAGTCGGGCCGCGCGTAACGTGATCTCCGGAAGCGGAGACCAGCGGTGAACAGTCAGCGGCCCCTACGGCTGGCGGCCAACCTTCTGGCGATTGTGGCCCTGCTGTTCACCTGGCTGGGAACCCCTGGGCCCGGTTTCGCGGCGGAACTCAAGGTGGAGGGGATCCAGCTGGCTCCCTGTCCCCCCAGCGATGCGGGGAACCAGCCACGCCGCTCCGTGGAAGCCACCTGCTACGCCCTGCGCGGAGAGGTGATCAATCCCACGAAGCAAACGGTGGTGGACACGGATGTCTTTGCTGTGATTCTGGACAACAGCGGCGAACCCGTGCTTCCCAACCGCACAAGGGTGGGGAGTATCGGGGATGTGCCGCCCGGCCGATCCTCCTTCGCCCTTCGCCTTGCCGTACCAGCTGGAACACCCGGGCCCTTCAGGGTGGGCCTGGTGAAAGCCAGGGGGTTCAACGCACCGGTGCGCACCCGGGCTCGGGAAGGAGAGGAACAGTTGCCGCTGGAACAGGACCTGAGCAGTTGAGGATCAAAGCCCAGGAGAGGCTGACGCGAGAAGAACCACACTCTGTTCAAGGAGGGTCTGCAGCAGTTGCAGAGAAAGGAAGGCCACGATGGCGGACAGATCCAAACCTCCAATGGGGGGGATGAAGCCGCGGAAGAGATTGAGGAAGGGATCGGTGATCGAAGAGATGGCCGAAAGGATCGGGTTCCCCCAGTCCAGGTTGGGAAACCAGCTGAGAAGCACGCGCACAATCAACACCAGGGTGTAGATCTGCAGGGTCTGGCTCAACACTTCAACAATCTGCGCCAGGGCAGCCATGGAGTCATCAGTGGACAGCCCTCAGTGTATGGAACCCTAGGCAGCGGTGTTTTCATCTGCTGATGGCGAGGTCTGGGGGCGGGCCTCGGCGCGTTGATCCAGGGCAAAGGTGCGATGAAACTTCTCACTGAGGGTCAACCAGTAGGAACGGCCATCACTCTGTCGCTTGCGCTCGATGAAGTTTTGCGCGAGCAACTCCTTGATGTGGTCGTAGGCCCCCGACCCGCGAAGCTCCACCAGATCGGATTGGAGAATTCTTTTTTTCAGAGCAATGGTGGCCAGAGTGCGCAAGGCGGCCGTGGACAGATCAACCGGGAGCAACACCTGCACAAGATCGTTCAAGCCCTGGCGCAATTGCAGGCTGTAGGTCTGACCATCCTGAAAAATTTCCAGAGCCGTATCCCGATGGGCATAGTCGGCCATCAAGGTGATCAGGGCCAATTCCGCCTCTTCAGGGTCTAGTCCTGACAAGCTGGCCAGTTCAGAAAGACTGACCGGTCTACCTTTCAAATAGAGAATGGCTTCCAACCTCGCGGACTGGGAGAGGGCGCTCATCACCATGGCCACGGCGCTCTCCATGGCTCCAGCCGCTGTGGTTTCCCTGTCGGAACCTGGGGAAAGCTCCCCTTCGGCCTCTGGGGAGGGCTCGAAGTTCTCCAGAGGGATCGGCTGTTCAGCTTCTGTCATGGTCTTGCGAGGCAAACGCTTGCAGGGTGGGCTGCTTAGACCTTGAGGAGCCCAAACGTTTCCAGGGAGTAGGGGCTGCACTCGCCCAGGAAGAGTTTGTAAGCAGGATTATCTGTTTCTTGCCAATGCCTGTAGGGAAGGGAGCCCAAAAAGTGTTGCCAATCGGTCATTTCCTCCTGGGGAACCTGTACTCCAACAACGATTCTCCCCACATCTGCACCGTGGTTCCGATAATGAAAAATGCTGATGTTCCAATTGGGATGCAAGGCACTCACGAACGCCATCAGAGCACCAGGGCGTTCAGGAAATTCAAAGCGGTAGAGGAGTTCTTCAACCTCGCCCTTGTCCTGAGGTGCACGCCGCGGTAAGCGCCCGCCAACCATATGGCAGAGATGAAGTTTGGCAAGCTCGTTGTCTGTGAGGTCCAGACAGGGAAAACCTTCCGATTCCAGCGTGGTAATCAGTTGCTGTGTGTCGCACCGATTCCTGATCTGAACCCCCACAAAGATGTGGGCCACCTTCGGGTCCGCCAGGCGATAGCTGAACTCCGTCAGGCTGCGTTGCCCTAACAGGGTGCAGAAATGCCGCAGACTCCCTGGTCGTTCAGGGATTTCCACGGCCAGCAGGGCCTCACGGTCTTCCCCTAATTCGGCCCTCTCAGCCACAAAAGCCAGGCGGTCGAAATTCATGTTGGCTCCGCAGGCAACAGCCACCAGGGATCGGTTGCGGAGGGATCGGGACTCCACATCGGCCTTCAGGCCAGCGATGGCCAGGGCCCCTGCCGGCTCCAGGATCGAGCGAGTGTCTTCAAACACGTCCTTGATCGCCGCGCAGATCGCATCGGTGTCCACCGTCACCATGCGATCCACATACCTTTGGGCCAGCTCAAAGGTGTGGGCCCCCACCTGGCGAACGGCCACGCCATCGGCGAATAAACCCACAGACTCCAGCTTGATCCGCTCCCCCTGGGCCAGGGAACGGGTCATGGCATCCGCATCCACAGGTTCCACGCCGATGACCTCCACTTGTGGCCAAAGGCTCTTGACGTAGGAAGCGATTCCCGCAATCAACCCCCCGCCCCCGACGGCCACATAGATCGCGTCCGGTGGGGTAGACATCTGCCTGAGAATTTCCATGGCGATGGTGCCTTGGCCGGCGATGACTTCAGGATCATCAAAGGGGTGGATAAAGCACAGTCCACGAGCTTCCTCCTGGCGCCTCGCTTCGGCATAGGCCTCGTCGTAGGTGTCGCCATGGAGGACCACCTCAGCTCCGCGGGCCGCTACCGAGCGAACCTTCACCTGGGGCGTGGTGACCGGCATCACGATCACAGCCCGGCAGCCGAGCTTCTGGGCCGCAAGAGCAACACCCTGGGCATGGTTGCCCGCACTCGCTGCAATCACCCCACGCTCCAGCTCCCACGCGGGGAGCCCTACCATTTTGTTATAAGCACCACGCAGCTTGAAACTGAAAACCGGCTGCAAATCCTCCCGTTTGAGAAAAACTCGGTTGTGCAGTCGCTCAGACAGGTTCGGTGCGGAATCCAGGGGTGATTCGATCGCCACGTCATAGACCCGGGCCCGGAGAATGTGCTGAAGGTAAGGACTGGGCTCGGGAATCTGGCCTGGAGCCGCGGGGACGGGGGGCTTCTGGGTCATGGTCTCAGTGTGGCAAGTTGTGGCCCTCTGCACCAGATCACGCGGCCAGGCCAGTAAAAACGTCGCGATCTTGGCTGTTCCCCGGTGGGGGAGTCCTAGATTGAGGATCGATCGTGAGTTTGCGGATGCATCTGAGTGAGCTGAACCATCCCAATCAGCTGCACGGTCTGACCACCGCTGAACTGGAAGCCATCGCACGACAAATTCGCGAGCGGCATTTGGAGGTGGTCTCCGCGACCGGAGGCCACCTCGGACCCGGTTTAGGCGTGGTGGAGCTCACCCTTGCCCTGTACCAGACCCTGGATCTGGATGAGGATCGGGTGGTTTGGGACGTGGGTCACCAGGCCTACCCCCACAAGATGATCACGGGTCGCTACCGCGATTTCCCAACGCTGCGCCAGCAGAAGGGGGTGGCGGGCTATTTGAAGCGGTGCGAAAGCCGGTTTGATCATTTTGGTGCCGGCCATGCCTCCACCAGCATCTCCGCGGCCCTGGGGATGGCCTTGGCTCGGGATCGCAGGGGGGAGAGCTTTAAATGCGTGGCCGTCATCGGCGATGGTGCTCTCACGGGCGGAATGGCCCTGGAAGCCATCAATCACGCAGGCCATCTCCCCAAAACCAAGCTTTTGGTGGTGCTGAACGATAACGACATGTCCATCTCCCCTCCGGTGGGAGCCCTGTCCACCCATCTCAACAGGATGCGGCTGAGCAAACCGGTGCAATTTCTTTCCGACAATGCGGAGGAAGCCATCCGCAATCTCCCCTTTCTGCACGGCGAGCTGCCCCCGGAGCTGAAGAACCTCAAGGGCGGGATGCGACGGCTTGCCGTTCCCAAGGTCGGTGCTGTGTTCGAGGAGTTGGGCTTCACCTACATGGGGCCGATTGATGGCCATGACATCGCCTCCATGGTTCGCACGTTTCAAGACGCCCATCGCTGCGAAGGCCCCGTTCTGGTGCATGTGGCCACCACCAAGGGGAAGGGGTATCCCTATGCGGAGGCCGACCAGGTGGGGTATCACGCCCAATCCGCCTTTGATCTGCGCACGGGCAAGGCCTACCCCTCAAGCAAACCCAAACCTCCCAGCTATAGCAAGGTTTTTGGACAGACCTTGGTGAAGATCTGCGAGCAGAATCCCCGGGTTGTGGGCATCACAGCGGCCATGGCCACGGGCACGGGGCTGGACCTGCTGGAGAAGGCCCTTCCCCACCAATACTTTGATGTGGGCATCGCTGAACAGCATGCGGTGACCATGGCAGCGGGGATGGCCTGCGAAGGCCTCCGCCCGGTGGTGGCGATTTACAGCACGTTCCTGCAGCGGGCCTACGACCAGCTCATCCACGACGTGGGAATCCAGAAGCTCCCAGTCACCTTTGTGCTCGATCGGGCTGGGATTGTGGGGGCCGATGGTCCCACCCATCAGGGGCAGTACGACATCAGCTACCTACGAGCCGTCCCTAATTTCACGGTGATGGCCCCCAAGGATGAAGCAGAACTCCAACGGATGCTGGTGACCGCCCTGGCCCATGACGGTCCCTGTGCCATTCGCTTTCCCCGCGGCGAGGGGGAGGGTGTCCCTTTGGTGGAGGAAGGCTGGCTTCCCCTGCAGATTGGCCGGGCAGAACAGCTCACCGACGGGGACGACCTGCTGATCGTGGCTTATGGATCCATGGTGGCGCCGGCGATGGCCACAGCTGGACTGCTTCAGGAAAAGGGAGTGCGTGCCACGGTGGTGAATGCCCGTTTCGTCCGCCCTCTCGATGAGACCCTGTTACTGCCCCTGGCGCAACGGATCTCCAAGGTGGTCACCATGGAGGAGGGAGCCCTTCCGGGTGGTTTTGGAGCTGCCCTTGTGGAGGCCCTCAGCGACAAGGGAATCCAATCCTCCGTCCTCCGGATTGGAATCCCCGATGTGCTCGTGGACCACGCCACCCCAGAACAGAGCAAGGACGTTCTCGGGCTGACGCCTCCTCAGATGGCACAGAAAATTATCGGCCATTTCGGCAACCGACTGGGACAGACGGTGCCTGAGGGAACACCTCCCTCAGCCCAACCCGTCATCGTGGGTTGAGCCTGACGGGTTCAACCCGTCAGGCTCCTACCGTTCAGAGAACGCCGCGGGCAGCCAATCCCTGAATAGCGCCCATGCCGAGGATGTGACCAAGGCTGATGGTGCCCAACATGGCGCCGTGGCTCAATCCTCCGAAGAGAGACGCGCTGGGGAGCTGAAGACCCACATTGGGTTGCTTGATGGTGGCTTTTCCGATGGCAATGGCGATCACATTCGCCAAGATCATCACCAAACCGACTTTTGGAGACCAGGACACGGTGGCTGGGGCCAGGGCCAGGATCGGAAGAAGCATGATGACGATGCAGTCGACCCATCTTCCGAGCTCCAGGGGGCTCCAAGGCCAGGCCGTAAGACTTTTTCATTGAACCGGGGCCCAGCCTCAATCGTTGATCGTCTGTTTGCCAGGGGGCCGGAGGGCCTCTCGCCTCAATTGGGTCACTTCGCCGGAGCGCTTCAGCCTGCTGATGGCCAGATCAATCTGCATGGCCGTGCTCTCTGGAAGGAGTGGGGAGTAGGCAAAGCCCTGGGATTCTGGACGTAACCCCCGCAACACCAGGCTAGGCATGGGTCCCGAGCGAGGGTGGCGGGCGATTCCGTAAGAGAGTTGCAGTTCATCCGCTAGAACCGCCTCCGCTCTTCCCTGTTCCACAAGGGAGATGGCCTGATCCACCCTCGGCATGTCCACCACTTGGATGGGCAAGGATGCTGGACTCCGATTGAGTTCTTCCAGCAGGCTGGCACTGATGCTGCCAGGGCGCACAGCCACCCGACGACCCCGCAGATCCTCCAGACTCTTGAGGGATTCGGCGGATCGACGCCGGGTTTCCTCCACCACGTGAACGGTGAGGTAGCCCACCAGGAGAGAGGCGGAAACGATGCGGGTCAGATAGGCAAGCAGCACCAACCCATGGCCCCGGGTGGTCTCCACGAGGGTGTTGCTCCCTGGACCGGTAGCCAAGATCTGGAACACCCTGGCGAAGCTGCGCAGGGTCCCCATCCTCATCGTGTCGGAGGAAGAGGAGTGGCCTTCCACGCGCCAGGTGAGCAGGCTCAGCAATCCAATGGAGAGGAGAAACCCTCCCAGGAGGAGAAGCAGGGGCGGCCCCAGAAGGCTGCGCAGAAAGGCCTTCCCCAGGTCTAACGGGCTTTGTATCGCCAGCACAGCCAAGCCGTCCTCCTGGAACGGCAGGGAAAACGCGGTGCTGGCAATCCGCTCCGGAGCGAGATTGATGCAGCCCACAGCCACATCCACCTTGTTGTCCCGGGTGGCCTGCAGGAGGGAACGAAGGGTGGGCCAATCCTCCAGGATGAAAGGTAGTTTCTCTTCTGTCGCCACACGGTTCCATAGATCCACCGCCAATCCCTTCCAGACACCTTCTTCGCGAAAGGTGCAGGGATGGGCACCATCCACCACTCCCACTCTCAACACACGGCCCCCGGTCTGGGGCCAGGCTGCAGGGCTGGTGAGGCCAATCAGGAGCGAGGCCATGATTGCTCCCACTCCAGTGGAGATGGGGATCACCAAGAACCGACGTTGCACCATGTCACCGTTCTCCTTTGTGGTTGATGAATCCCATCAGCACAAGCAAATTGCTGAGGGTGAGAAAGGCTTCTGCCCCACCATGAAGTCCATCCACATTGGCGAGCAGGGCTCCATACCGCTGTTTGGCCAGGATGGAGGCGGCAATGGTGACGGCGACGAAAAGAAGAGTGAGTTGAAAACCCACCAAGGAGAGACGGGGAAAGCCCCGGATACGGGAGGCCCAGTAAAGGAAAGCGAGATAGGGGACCAGGGAGAGCACAAAAAGGGGGCCGGGGTCCAGTTCGGCCAAGCCGGCCAGGGGAACACCTTGCTGCGTGGCGAGTGGAAGGAGGTCTAATTCCATGGGTTCTCTGCTGACCGCGGCCGCGCGTCGGCCCGTTTCTGCTGCTGCAACAACCACCAGGCTGAAACCGCAAGGGCTCCATTCCCGAGCAGCGTGCAGGCCGCCTGCAGTACCACCAGGCCCTGGAGGGCCATGTTGTTGTCAAAAACATGCCAGGTGCAGGCGGCCATGGCGCTCACCAAGGCAGGAAGCATGGCCAGGGCCAACCATCGCCAGGCCGGTTCTTGGCGCTGGCGGCCGTAGGCCTGAACAGCAAAGATCGCCAGCAACCATTCCAGGACAGAAGTGATGTGGATCCACCAGGTGCCTAGGGACAGGGCATGCATCGAAGGGGAGCCGCTCCGAGAGGGGGGTCGGGCAATTCAAGCAAGCCCCGGCCCCTTAACTTCAAAGAACGGCGCTAGGGCCATGGCAAAGACGCTCAGACACTGCCGACCACTGATCTGTGGGTATTACGGCGAGCACAACCTTGGCGATGATGCCCTGCTGGAGGTGTTGCTGGGGAACCTCCCCCCGGAGATCAAACCCCTGGTGACGGCCCATGACCAAGAGTGGGTCCGGCATCGTTTCGGCGTGGCCACCTGCAACCGCAGGAGCCTCAAGGACGTCGTCGCGGCACTCCGTTCGTGTGATTCCCTGCTGCTGGGAGGGGGCAGTCTGCTGCAGGACGCCACAAGCTTTCAGAGCCTTGTGTATTACTGCCTGTTGATGCTGGCTGCACGGCTGCAGGGAAAACCGGTGCTGCTCTGGGGCCAGGGATTGGGTCCCTTGCGTCGGCCCATCAGCAGAGTTCTGGTCAGGGGCGCCCTGCCCCTGGCGAGTGCGATCAGCTGGCGGGATGAGGCTTCTGGCCAGCTGGCCGAGCGCCTGGGTAGCCGAGGCCATGGCGTCGGCAGCGACCCCGTCTGGGCCTACCCCCAACAGCCATGGAAGGGGGCGAAGGGGCCCATTGTGCTGTGTTGGCGCCCCATGAAGGCTCTGGAACCCAACGGTTGGCCTGCCTATTTGGACGCCCTGGCTCTCTTGGCGGAGCGGTCCAATCGGGAGCTGGTGTGGCTTCCCTTTCACCGCATGCAAGATCGGGGCCTGATTCGGCGTCTGCAGGAGGTTACCCCGATGCCGAAACTCCTCCTGGAGAGAAGCCGGGAGGTGGAGGTGGCAGATCCCGCCGAAGCCATGACTCTGTTTTCGGAGGCGGGTCTGGTGATCGCCATGCGATTGCATGGCCTGATTCTGGCGGCCCTCGCTGGGAGCCCAGTGGCCGCCCTGAGTTACGACCCCAAGGTGGCAGCCGTTGCTCGTTCCCTGGGATGCCCCTTGCAGGATCTGGAGGCCCCACCACACCAGCTGCTGGCGGAAGAGTGGCTGCACCAGCTCGATCAGGCTCCACCAGCAGCCACCATCCACGCCCTGCGCCAGAAGACGGGTGTGCATGCCGTCACACTGCAGAGGTTATAGACAGGGACAAAGTGATCCTTTCCCTTCGCTCTGCGTTTTAAGTCGCTTCCATCGGGAAAGTGCAAAGTCGATCGCATGAGTAGGGACCTTTCGCCAAAGCGGCCTAAATTGGGTAAAAGTTTGAATGAAACGTGAACTACTGGCAGGTTGGCCCCTATCTGCTGAGTCATGATGGCGTTCTCCGCCTTGGGACGCAGGTGGTTTCCCTGAGTCCTTTGCAGCGAAAACTGTTGCTGTGTTTTGTCAGGCGGGCTGGGCAACTGATTGAACGCCCCCAGCTGTTTCAAGA
>JBIIHR010000009.1:0-12254 GCA_044235655.1 Cyanobium sp.
CTTGCTCGGGCCGTGCATAGCTTGCGGCAGGTTTTCGATCGGGGGCCTCTTGGAAGCTCAGTGATCAGCACCACCTACGGCAGTGGCTATGTGTTTTCCGCGCCAGTGATGGTGATCCCTGCCAACAAGGAACCCAGAGAAAACAACACGCTCTCCACCCCGTGCCCTCTGGCCCTTGAGTACTACTTCGAGGCGAGAGTGGCTTCCCGCCATTTTGATCCCCAACAGCTGGAGCGCTCCCATGACATGTTTCAGCGTTGTTTAGAGAAATCACCGAGTTTCTGCGAGGCGGTTCTGGCTCTCGTGTCCGTTCAGCTCAACCGTTGCCGTTGGGGGTTACTCGACAGTCAGGCCGTGGGTGCGGAGGTGGAGACACTGCTCCACCGCGCTGAACAACTCCATGCCCCAACGGCCGATGTCTTTGCCCTCCGGGCGGAGACCATCTCCCTGTTGCACTGGCAACCGAGCCTGGCCGATCAAACCTATGCCCCTTGGTTGCCTGAACAGCTGGGCTATGGGGTACCCATGCTCAGCTGGGTGCGCCATCTCCTGGCCTCAGGCCGCGCGGAAGAAGGGCTGAAGTTGTTGCAACCTCAGCTCGATGGTGTGCTCCCCATGGGCTGGACCCTGGCCGCCCAACTCACCTTCCAGCTGGGCCATACCAAGCCGGCAATCGAGATGTTGGAAGGCCAACTCCGCATCGATGGCTCCCTCCCCTCCACCCATCTGTTCTTGGCCATGCTGCATGCCCATACGGAGAACCGGACAGCAGCCTTGAAGAGCCTGAGCCACTGCACCCAGCTGGGTGGTCCTTTCCAAGGGTTTCAAGCGGCTGTGGCCTATGTGTTCGCCAGAGTGGGGCAGGCCGCCAGGGCCGAGGCGCTCCTGCACCAAGCCAAGATCAGCGGGAAAGGGAAGGGCGTCGGCATGGCGAGTGTTTGGGGGCTCAGCGCCATGGTGCTGGGCCAACGGGATCTGGCCAGCCACTTTTTCCAGATGGCCGTTGACAAGCGCTGCTACCAAGCCCCCTTTCTCGCCCAGAGCCCACTGCTGGCTCCGTACCACCACGACCCGATGGTCACCGTCTTCATCCAACAGATGGCGGAGGCTTTTCCCTCCATCCGCACAAGCTCTAAGGATCTCATGAAAACCCCTAGCCCCCGCTGACTCGGGTCAGGCGTTTACGTGTTTTGGAAACCGCTCAAGGTGGTGAGCACCTCTTGACTATGCCCGAGGGGTCGAACGGCAACCCAGCGGGCCTGAATCCATCCCTGGGGATCAATCAGGAACGTATGGCGCAAGGCCGTGCCTGGCAGCCATGAGCCGTATTGGCGGCAGACCGTTCCATCGGGATCGGACAGCAGGGGATAGGCCAATCCTTCAGCCCCACAGAAGGATCCATGGCTATCGACGGAATCCGTGCTGATCCCCACGACCTCCGCCTGCAACTGGTGAAACGTGGCGAGATCACGTTGAAAGCCGCGGGCTTCCAAGGTGCAACCCGACGTGAAATCCCTCGGGTAGAAATACAAGACCAGCCATCGTCCTTGAAAGTCCGCCAGTGACAGGGTCACGTCCTGCGGGGGGCTGGTGGCCGTGGACGATGGAACCACTCCAGCCAGTTTAAACGCTGGCGCAGGAGCATCAATGAGGGGAAGCTCTCCGCCCATGGCCTCCGCGGCCTTCGTCCAACCCCATCCCTCGAGGAGAAGGCCAGTAGCTGCCACGGCTTGGGGAAGGTAACGCAGAAGGGTGCGGCGTTTCACGCTGGTCGGAGTCGGGTGACGCTCAGAGACTGGCCAGGTTGATTCCCAGGGATTTGGCGTAGGGACCCAGGCCACGCTTCTGGATGGTTTTGAGGGTGCGGGTGGAAACCCGCAGGGTGATGAAGCGTTGGCCTTCGGCCCACCAGAGACGCCGTTTCTGCAGGTTCACCTGCTGGAGTTTCTTGGTGCGGACGTGGGAATGGCTGACCGCCATGCCGTTGTTGGCGCGCTGACCGGTGAGAGCACACACGCGTGACATAACCCGTTTCTGTTTATTTCTGCATTGACCTTATCAAATCACGGCTCCAGCCTGGTTCGCAGCGCTGTAGCCGGGCACCCGTGTGCTCATCAAAGGCCAGGGCATCTTCGGGATGCCATCCCACCCGAAGCTCAGATGGCGCGGATAGGGCCGCTGGCCAGAACATGCGAAGCAGGCCGGCGCCCCTGCTCTCCAGCCAGAGCACCTGCTGGGATCCACTCCATTCCGCCCGCAGAAGCTGGACGGGAATGCCATCCATCTCCACGCTGTGGAGATGTTCCGGACGAACGGCCAGTTGGCGCCCCCCCTGGGCGGGGAACAGATTGATGGCAGGACGGCCGATGAAGGAGGCGACAAAGCGATTGGCGGGGTTGCGATGGAGCTCCCGGGGGTCTCCCACCTGTTGGAGTCGCCCGTGGTCCAGCACAGCGATCCGATCCGCCAGACCCACCGCTTCCTGCTGATCATGGGTGACGTAGAGCACGGGATGGCCTGCACGGATGAGCAGACGCCGCAGTTCGGGGCGCAGTTCCTCCCGGAGCTGGGCATCCAAATTGCTCATCGGCTCATCCAGGAGCATCAGGCGGGGTTGGCGGAGCAGGGCCCGGCCGAGGGCCACCCTCTGGCGTTGGCCGCCGGAGAGCTGGGATGGACGTCGCAGGCGCAAGTCCTCCAGTTGCAACAGGGCCAGGATCTGGGCCAGCCGCTCCTCCCGTTCGCTGCTGGGAACCCCCCGAATGCGAAGACCCAAGGTGAGATTCTCCGCCACAGTCAGGTGGGGATAAAGGGCGTAGCTCTGAAACACCATCCCCACCCGTCGCAGGCCTGGCTCGATCTGGCTGATGTCATGGCCATCTAGAACAATGCGCCCTGTCGAGAGCGGATCCAGCCCAGCCACCACCCTGAGGGTGGTGGTTTTTCCGCAGCCGCTTGGCCCCAGCAGGGCTACACATTCCCCCTCGGCCACCTGAAGATCAAGCTGGTCCAGCAGGGTTTTGCCCTCCACTTGCCGCGTCACTTGCTCGAGCAGTAGGCCCCTCATCCCTTCACGGCCCCCTGGGTGAGGCCACTGACGATCCAGCGCTGGAAGACCAGCACCAACAGCAGAAGGGGCAGGCTTCCCAGCACTGTGGCCGCCGCGTAGGGGCCATAGGGAATGGTGTAAACGGAGGAGGAGGCAATCCGGCCCATGGCAGCCGGCAGTGTGAGGAGCTCGCTCCGACTGAGCCAGGTGAGGGCAATGGGGTATTCGTTCCAGCTCGCCAGAAACACCAGCAACCCCGTGCTCGCCAGGGTTGGAGCCAGTAAAGGCAGCACGACCCATTTCAGGCGTTGCCCGGGGCTGAGTCCATCGAGCCGGGCCGCCTCCTCCAGCTCTGGGGGAAGGTCAGCGATAGCCGCCCGCAACAGGAGAATGGCGAGGGGGAGTGACAGGCCCGCATAGGGAAGGCTGAGGGCCAGCAAATGGTTGGCCAGCCCCAACCAGCGAGCCAGCTGCAACAAGGAGAGGAAGAACAACACGGTGGGGAAGAGGGCCGCACCTAACAGGCCCGCGCTCACGGCTGGTTGCAGACGCCCCTTGAGGTGGTGAAGGCCATAGGCACAGGGCACGGCCAACAGCAGGGTGAGCCCAGTGGTGACCAGTCCCAGTAGACCCGAGTTGAACAGCACCTGGCCCAGGGAAGGATCGCCCCCGAGCACCAGTCGATAGTTCTGCAGGGTCCACGGAGAACCGTTGATTGCGGAGCCGGGTCCCACCAGCGCATCCCCCACCAGGAACGAGGCCCGCAACTGCCAGAGCAGAGGCAAGAGAGTCCAGGCCAGAAGTAGCAAGCGAATCATCGGCGGCCCCTCGACCAACGCATCCCGCCAAGCCACAGGAGGCTGAGGGTCAACACCATCAGGAAGGTGGCCAGCATCAAGGTGGCGCTGTAGCCGAAATCCAGAAAGCGCATGGCCTGGAGATAGGCGTAGGCAGCCAGACTCTCCGTGCTTCCAGCGGGTCCGCCCCCGGTGAGGAGCTGGATCAGGTCAAAAACCCCGAAGGCCTGCGCCAACCGAAAAAGCAGCGCCAGGGTCACATAGGGGCTCAACAAAGGCCACTGAAGCCGACGGAGCACGGTCCAATCGCCTGCCCCCTCCAGGCGAAGGGCTTCCTCCAAATCCCGGGGGATGCTCTGCAAACCCGCGAGCAGGATGATGGCCACAAAGGGGGTGGTTTTCCAGACATCCGCCAGAACGGTGAAGGCCCAGGTGGTGGCTGGACTGGACAGGAAGGGGTAGGTGCTGCCCCCGAGGGATTGAATCAGAGCATTGAGGGGGCCATAGGGATCATTCAGGATCCAGCGCCAACCCAAGGCCATCACAGTGCCGGGCAGGGCCCAGGGAATCAGCACGAAGGCGCGCAGCAGACCCCTCCCCCGAGAAGGGCGATGCAGAAGCAGGGCAGTGAGAAGACCCAACCCCAGTTCCAGTCCCACAGAAACGCCGGCAAACCGACCCGTCTGCAGGGCGTCTTGCCAGAACCTGCCGTCCTGAAACAGGCGCTGCCAGTTGGCCCCCCCATTGGGGATGGCCGCCAAACCGGTCAGCAGGGAACTGGCATGAAGACTCAACCAGCAGTAGTGCACCCAGGGCCAGAGAAACACCAGCCCCAGCAGCAGCAGGGCCGGAGCCATCCAGAGCAGGGGCAACAGATCGGCGCTCATGGGACGGTTGCAGCGCCCGCAGCGCGCACAATCAGATCACTCTGGCGCTGGGCCCGGCCCAAAGCCTCTTCGGGGCTGAGGTTGGAGGTGAGCAAGGCATTGCCCTGGCGTTGCAACACATCGCTGATCTGGGCGTACAGCGGCGTAAGAGGACGAGCGAGGGGGTGGCGCAAGGCCTCGAATTGAACCTCCAGCAGGGGATGGGTGGACCGAAGAGCCCCGTCCTCGTAGAGGGACCGCCAGGTGGGGGCGTAGCCCTGGTTCTGCAGGAGCTCCCTCTGCACTTCGGGCCCCGTCAACCAGCGAATCACCCGGGCAGCGGCCATGGGGCGAGGACTCCCGGCCAGAAGAGAGAGGCCCCAGGTTCCGAGGGTGCCCCCCCCCGGATGCCCTGAAGCTCCCACCAGGGGCGTGACCCCTACCTTGCCGGTGACAGGACTCTTCTCCTGGGCGATCAGCTGCCACGCGTAAGGCCAGTTGCGGAGGAACGCCACCTCTCCTGTACGGAAAAGTTGAAGGGCATCATTCTCCGCAAAGTTGGCCACCCCAGGAGGAGTGATCCCTTGCCGCACGAGGTTGGTCAGCCAACGGAAAGCCTCCAGGGCCTCCGGACTGGTGAGATCGGTGCAACCTTCCTGCCCATCCCACCAGCGGCCGCCAAAGGCATGCAACACCTCCAGCAGCACACAGCTGAGGCCTTCGTATTGCTTGCCCTGCCACACATAGCCCCAGCGCACCTTGCCTTGCCCCTGGAGCTCCCTGGCCATCGCCTCCAACTCCTGGGCGTTCCGCGGCGGGCGGGGCATCAGATCCTTCCGCCAGTAGAGGAGGGCCGTATCTCCTGACAGGGGCATTCTCCAGAGGTGGCCGCCAAAGGCATTGCCCAATCTGGCCGCCGGGACCATGTCGGCCAGAGCGTCCTCCCCCAATAGCGTTTCAAGGGGCTGTAGCCAGCCTGCCGCCGCGTATCGGGCGGTCCAGCTGACGTCCATCAGCAGGAGATCAAACGGGGAATCCCCTAACAGCAGGCTGCTGCTTGCCAGGTCTGAAAGGGTGTCCGTATCTAGCGGACCGCGGGTCACCGCGATCTGCACATCGCGGTAACGGCGGTTGAACTGCCGAACGGCTGGGGCGATGGCATCGGCCAAAGGCGCCGGCATCAAGATCCTCACCGCGTCCGTGGGGGGCACCACCCCCGCCCAATCGGAAGGGGACGCCCGCCCGATCTGGCCGGCCAGGATCCCGGAGGAAGGCACAGCGGCCAAGATGCCCTGCAATACCCGCCGACGTGAGAAAGGGGTGGGCATTGGCAGGGCTCAGGAGAGCGGGACCGGGAGTTACAGCGCGCGCTGCATGAGACGTCCCATCAGATCGCTGCTCCGCTGCTGAAAACCAGCGAGTTGATTCGGTTCTAGCCCGCCAACGGCCAGACGGGCCATTTCGTAGATGTGGCGGCTGAGATCATTGGCCAGTTGCTGAGTGGGAGATGCCTCCCCCCCGGAGCTGGTAAGGATCGCCCCGCTGGACAGTTTCAACATCCCTTCCACGAGGGGGTGGCGGCGGTTGATGAGCAACACGTGGTGATCGGGCAGCCCGGGGAGCCGCTGCTCCATGAGAGCACCGATGTCGTTCATCCGACGCATCTGCTCCGGCAACAGGATGAGGGCAGCGGGTGTCTCCTCCCCCCTTAGGGCTTGCACCTGCACGGTCACCTTGTCGTTGCTGAGGGCCGTGCGAAAAATCTCCCGCAATTTTTCAGCCGCATCCTTGCCGTCTGCATCCGCCAGCTCCTGGCTGGATTCATGGAGGCTGGCATCCAGCTCCGCATCAACCCGTTGAAAACGAAGCTCGTTATGCCGGGCTTCGAGCCAGGGGATGAACTGGGCATCGATCAGGGTGTCGGCCAGGAGCACTTCTGCTGCCTGACCTTTCCAGAGGGACAGGGCCCCGGCCTGACCAGCCTCATCCGTGCAGTAGAGGATGCGAGAACTGGAGGCTGCCTCAAGGCGAGAGCGATAGCCCGCCAACGTGGTGAAGGTGCCCAGTGGGCTGGTGATGGGATCGGCTTTGGCTTCCCCTTCGCCCCCGTTCGTCTCCACTGGAGCGGTGGCGGTGGTGCCGAACAGGATGGAGGCCTCCACCTGATCAGCAAATTTCTCGTCCTCCATGGCACCGATCTTGATGAAGGGCCCAACGGAGTCCCAGATTTCGGCGTAGCGCACGGGGTTGGTCTGGTGGAGCTCCTTGAGCCTGTCCCCCACTTTTCGAGCCACGAACGCACCGATAGAGCGCACTCTGCGGTCGGTCTGCAAGGCGCTGCGGCTGACGTTCAGGGGAATATCAGGTGAATCCAGCACCCCTCTCAATGGGAGCAGGTAGCGAGGCACCACCTCCTTGATGGAATCGCTGACAAAGACCTGATTGCAATACAGCCGGATTTCCCCTTTCTCCCAATCCGCCCTGCCAGAGATCCTGGGGAAATAAAGAATCCCTTGCAAGCTGTAGGGGTAATCGGTATTGAGGTGAACCCAAAGCAAGGGATCACCCTGAAAAGGATAAAGATAGCGATAGAACTCAATATAGTCCTGATCAGTCAGTTCCTTGGCAGATCGGCGCCAAGGAGCATCTTTTTTATTGACAGTTTCCCCTTCTAACTGCACCTCAACAGGCAGGAAGTCACAGTAGGTGGTGATCAGATTGCGAAGGCGGGAGGGCTCGAGATATTCCAGCTCCTCCTCCTGCAAGTGGAGGATCACATCCGTTCCCGGAGCAGAGCGCTCAGCCCCAGACAAACTGAAATTCGGTGAGCCATCACAGCTCCAACGAATGGCTTCTGCCTCAGGGCGGGCGCTGAGGCTGACGATCTCAACCTGGGAGGCCACCATGAAGCTGGAATAGAAGCCCAGGCCAAAGTGGCCAATAATGGCATCCGACTCTGACTTGTATTTGGTCAGAAATTCTTCAGCACTTGAGAAGGCCACTTGATTGATGTAGCGCTTCACTTCATCGGCCGTCATGCCGATCCCGTTATCACTGATGGTGACCGTTTTGGCTTCCCGATCGATGCGGATGCTGATCAGTCCGGCGTCCCCCTCGCTGCAATCACCGGCCATGGACGCCATGCGGCGCTTCTGGATGGCATCCACACCGTTGCTCACCAGCTCACGAAGGAACACTTCGTGACCGGAATAAACCGCTTTTTTGATGATGGGGAAAATATTTTCGGTATGGATCTGAATCTGCCCTTCTTCCAGAACCGTCATCGAAAAACTTGAATCCGCTTCTCCACCCTAAATCGGCTGCCCAGTGCCACTCAACGCTGTAGATGGAGGGGTGACCGAACCGATTGCCGATCAGGCTGAACGCTGAAGTTCGGGCCGTTCTTCCGGAACGATGGCCCCATTCACTGGGCAAACCTGCAGGCAGATACCGCAATCGATGCAGGTTTCAAAGTCGATCCAGTAGTACGACGTTCCCTTGGCATTGGCCGTTGGCCCGGGGTGAATGCAAGCCACGGGACAGGCATCCACACAGTCGGAGACCCCTTCACAAATATCCGTGAGGATCGTATGGGGCATGGCAACCATTAGACATTCCACCAAATCCTAGGGATGGGGACTGACCCAGATCACCCCCCGACAGCCCCGCTCGATGGCACGAACACGGGCCTCCTCCTCGCTGCCACAGGGCTGGCTGCAGAGTTCAGCCGACTCCCCTTGGGCGTGCAGGGCTGCCATCCGCTCCAGGGCAGCGGGGAGCGCCCTGGCATCAGAACTGGCTACGAGCCAGGGCCCCCCATTGGGCGCTGTTGGGGCCTCTGCAGAGAGCAGGTCCTGGAGCGCTGCGATGGAGAATCCAAATCCGGTGCCGCACGCCAGGGAGAGGTCGTCGCAGAACCGTGCCATCAGGCGGTCGTAGCGTCCGCCGCTGGCGATGGCCACGGGAGCCTCCTGCCCCTGGCAGACCAGCTTGAACACCAATCCGTCATAAAGATCAAAATGGGGTTGAAAGGTGGGATCCAGTTGCAGGCGCACCCCACCCGCATGGGCCAGGGGTTCCACACTGTTCAGAAGGGTTTCCAGACGTGCGAGCAGGGGAATCTGCCCCAGCCACTGTTCCACTTGGTAGAGAACGCTCCTCGGATCTCCCCGTAACTGGAGCAGGGCCCGCAGGCGGCCCCGAGCCGCCTGCGGGATGGGGAGGGCATCGATGCCCAGGGCATCGAAGGCCGTGAGTTTTTCCCGGGCCATCTCCCGTTCAGGTGCAGGCACCACGTCCATCAGGGATCCCAGAAGGGCATGGTGACCCACCAGGAGGGTGGGCTGATGGGATGGCTTGAGGCCCAGGCTGGAGACGGCGGTTAGCAGGAGATGCATCAATTCCATCTCTGCCGCATCGGAGGCCTCCCCGAGCAGCTCCACGCCGCTTTGCAGGGATTCATTGATACGCATGTCGCCCCCATCCCCCAGAAATGAGCGGAAGGTGGTCCCACTGGCCCAGAGCCGAAGCGGGCGCGGGCGATGGGCCATGCGGGTGCTGGCTGCACGGGCGATGGAAGCAGTGAGTTCAGGCCTGAGCCCCAGGGGAGCATCGGCCACGAGGCGAACCACTTCCCGCTCGGCGATGCCCCCCCCTGCCTCCAGGGTGTCAATCCTCTCGATCGTGGGGGGAGCCACCTCCTGATAACCCCAACGGCGGTAGACCTCGGCCAGCCGCTCGCACAGCCAGCGCTGGCTCTCCACTTCCCGCGGGTTGAGATCCCGAGCACCGGCAGCTGGTTGCAGGGCCATGCAGGAGAACGGACGACAAACGATGGGAGGATCCTATGGAGGAGGACCCATGGCATCGAGTTCAGGGGCGCCGTAGCAGGCCCCAGCCAGGGGTTGGCAAGCCGCAAGTTCGGCGATCATGGCGTTTTGCAATCCCGGGGCACAGGCGATCACCCGGCCCGTGCGGAGATCCAGCTCTTCTCCCCCATAACCGCTCACCACGCCACCGGCCTGCTCCACCAGCACCACGCCCGCGACCAGATCCCAGGGCGAGAGGCCCCGCTCCCAATAGCCATCAATGGCGCCTGAGGCGACAAAGGCCAGATCCACCGCTGCAGCCCCCGCCCGCCGGACCCCATGGCTGCGGTGGGTGAAGCGGGCAAATTCCGCATAGTTGTTGTCCAGCCTGGCGATCCGGTCGTAGGCAAAACCAGTGGCCAGGAGGGCATCACTGATCTGCCGGCAGTCACTCACCCGAAGGCGTTTGTCGTTGCACCAGGCTCCAAAACCGGGTGCGGCCCAGAACAACTGATCGAAGGCGGGCAAGGCGAGCGCCCCCAGGATGGGCTTCCCCTCAAAGAGCAAGCCCACCGAGGTGCAGAACACCGGGAAGCCATGGGCGTAATTGGTGGTGCCATCCAAGGGATCCACGCACCATTCGAAGGGACCATCGCCGCTGCGGCGCCCGCTTTCTTCAGCCAGAACGGCAAAACGGGGTGTGGCGTCGGCCAACACGGAAAGCACCGCACGCTCGGCAGCCAGATCGGCCTCCGTCACGAGATTTCCGGCCTCTCCCTTCTGCTTCACCCCTTCGAGCTTCCCAAACATTTCCTTGAGAGGGCCTGCCCCAGCCAAAGCGGCGGATCGGGCGACGTTCAGAAGCTCTTCCAAGCGGTCCGATGACAAGCCGCTGGACCGGAGGGCACCATCGGAAAGGGACCCAGCTGCGCCAGAGAACGTCATTGATCAATCCTCATCCAAGGGAAGGCCAGAGCGCACGCGGCCCCGGCTGAAGTAGCGGCCGAACTGCAGGTCGTACACCTCGTCCTCATCCTGGGTTTCCACCTCCAGGGGAGCGATGGCCCGGGCTACGCAGAGCAGGCCATAACCGCGTTGCCGCAACTCCTGGGAGAGGCCGAGGGCCTCGCGATGGTCAATCTGCCCCGAGAGCACCCGAACGGCACAGGCCGTGCAGCACCCCTGGCGACAACTGAAGGGGAGGGGGTCACCCTGGGCCTCAAAACTTCGCAGGATGTATTCCCCTTCTCGCACCTCGTGGGTGATCACACGCCCAGCCTGGCGCCAGTACACAGTGATCGGGAAGGTGCGCGTCATGGGCGTTCGCTCCGCGATGGCATGCTGCTACATTGCCACTTGACTAAACACCATCTCTGGAGAGGTGGCCGAGTGGTCGAAGGCGCAGCACTGGAAATGCTGTATAGGGGCAACTCTATCGAGGGTTCGAATCCCTCCCTCTCCGTTATCACCGGCCCAAGGCCGGTATTTTTTTGTCTGTCTATCCTGATGGCCAGTGATTCTGGGATCACCGCCTAACCGAAGCGGCCACTGACATAATCAAGGGTGGCTTGTTGGGCCGGGGCATTGAAGATTTTTTCCGTTGCACTGAATTCCACGAGATAGCCAATCTTTCCCGTTCCACCTTCCACAGCCTCCGCGTTGTAGAAGGCGGTCATGTCGGCCACTCGCACAGCTTGCTGCATGTTGTGGGTCACAATCACAATGGTGTAGCTCCGCTTGAGGTCGTGCATGGTTTCTTCAATCTTCAAAGTGGAGATAGGATCGAGAGCGGAGCAGGGTTCATCCATCAGAATCACTTCAGGCTCCGTGGCTATAGCGCGTGCAATACACAACCTTTGCTGCTGCCCACCAGACAGAGAAAGCCCACTTTCCTTTAATTTATCTTTGCACTCTTCCCAGACTGCAGCCTTACGCAAAGATCTCTCAACCAACTCATCCATATCGCCGAGATAGCCATTGATGCGAGCACCAAAAGCAATATTTTCATAGATGCTTTTAGGGAATGGATTGGGCTTCTGAAACACCATGCCAATCCGCCGTCTCACTTCCACTGGATCCACACGTTTGTCGTACAGATCAAGGCCGTCAAACATGACTCGCCCCTTGAGGGTGCACCCTGGAATGAGATCATTCATCCGGTTTAAGGACCGCAAAACGGTGGACTTGCCGCAGCCTGAAGGTCCGATGAACGCCGTCACTCCCTTGCGGGGGATATCCAAGAAAACATTCCGTACCGCCTCGAAGCTACCGTAGGAGATGGAAACATTCTGCAGAGAGATGCAGATATCGTCCTGCTTAGTGGGAGAGTGGGTCATTGGCATGGAGGAGAGCGTCATGAGGAATGATCAAGAAAATTGGCAACGAAATAGTTTAACTTCGTTTCAGATTGGCCAACCAACGAGAAAAGAGATTCGCGAAAAGAATCATGACCACCAGAATAAAGGAAGCAGCCCAAGCGAGTTGATTCTGTGGATCGTATGGCATGATCGCGAAGTTAAAAATCAAAACCGACATCGTTGCAATTGGGTTGAAGATTCCTTCTGGCCAAAAGGGAGAGAACAAGGCGGTAAAGATTAATGGGGCGGTCTCGCCAGCTGCCCTAGCAATGGCCAAAACCGTTCCAGTGGCAATGGGTGTGAATGCGGCGGGAAGGGTAACCTGGGTAATCGTCACAAAGCGCGAGGCTCCCACCCCATAGGAGCCGAGGCGCAAA
>JBIIHR010000047.1:0-6951 GCA_044235655.1 Cyanobium sp.
TCCAGTAAAAATCAGTTCTACGTTCTTTACACCGTCCCCGGCCGAACCCTTGCCGGGACTCTGGTGCTTCTTGTCCATGTTCTTCGATCTCCAGTATCTCGTTCTCACCATCCCTGCCCTGATGTTCAGCCTCTGGGCCCAGTGGCGGGTGCAAAGCACGTTCCAGCGGTTTGCCAAGGTGGGCGTCCGCTCCGGCTACAGCGGTGCCCAGGCCGCCCAGGCCGTGTTGCAGAGCGCCGGGGTGCAAGGTGTGCGCATTGAGCGCCATGAAGGCTTCCTCACCGACCACTACGACCCGCTCGCCAAAGCACTGCGGCTCTCGCCTCACGTCTATGACGGGCAATCGATCTCGTCCATCGCGGTGGCCGCCCATGAGGCCGGCCATGCCATCCAGGACAAGGTGGGCTACCTCCCCCTGGTATGGCGCTCGGCCCTGGTGCCCCTCTGCAATGTGGGCAACATGCTCTGGTTTCTTCCCTTCATGGCGGGTCTCCTGTTGCGTCAGCTCTCCTTTGCTCCCCTCCTGATCTGGACCGGCATTGGTCTGTTCGCTGCCGTGGTGGTGTTCCAACTGATCACTCTTCCCACGGAATTCAACGCCTCCAACAGGGCCAAGGCCGTTCTCGCCAGCACGGGAATTGTGACCACCCAGCAGGAAGCGGATGGGGTGAAGCGGGTGCTGGATGCGGCCGCTCTCACCTATGTGGCTGCGGCGGCCGCATCCGTGTTGCAGCTGATTGATCTTGTTCTCCGTCAACGCCGGGAGTAGTTCAGGTTGAGGGGGCTCCCCTGCTGCGCGACCAGCGCAGGAAGGGAATCGAACCGAGGATCGTCACCAGCAGATAGGTGAGGATTGCCAACTTCACCCCCACCAGCTCCTTGCCATGGGTGATGGCGAAGAGCAGGGCCAGGCCGGGGTTGCGCATGGAGGTCACCAGTGCGGTGGTGGTGCGCTCCTCGGCGTTCCGTCCCCCCAGGAGATAGCCGATGGCCAGGGCGATGGCGGTCATCAGCACCATCGTTGGGATGGCGAGAGGGTTGCCCTGGAAGAACAGGAGCAGCTTTGGGAACACTGTGGCCAGCACCAGGGCCACGACGGCCAGAGTCACCAGAAAAGACCCCTTCTGAATCGGCAGGGCCCATCGCGCTCCGAAGCGGGGAAACAACCGCCGCAGCACCAGGCCGATCGTCAGGGGCAGCACCTGCACCAGGGCCACCTGGAGGGCCACGTCCCTGGGTTGGATGTCCCAACCCTCCACCTGATACACGGCGCGGAACACATCCGTGAGCAGGGGGATGGAAAGGATCGCCAGCAAGGCCGCCGCCACCTGCAGCAAGGCGGCCAGATGGCGATCCCCTCCTTGCAGATGGGCCTTGCGCAGGGTGAGGGGAGCGCTGGGGCTCAGAGCCATCAGCGCGATGCCGAAGCGGGCCCCCGGAGACATCTGCAGGGTAAAGGGCAGCTTGAGCAGAACCAGCGCCGCCAGGGGCACCAGGACGCAGGTGCCGAGCAGCACCCGCAGGATCAGCCAGGGCCGATGGCGGAATTCCTTCAGGGCATCCAGCTGGAGCCCAAGACCCAGGCCCACCATGAGGGTCATCAGGCTGATCTTGATCAGCAGGATCAGCAGGGTCGTCGCGTTCATGGCTGCCCGGGGTCTGGGAAAGGGGGAACAGGAAGCGGAAGGTCAGTGGAGCCGCAGGGGCTCCCGGGAGGCAGCCCGTCGCTCCGCTTCCTCCTCCCAGCGCTGCTCAGCCTCGATCTCACGACCAAGGAAGATATTGAGAAAGGTGCGGATCACGGCGATCACCCCCAGCTGGACCAGATTGCTCTCCGTGGGGCTGGTGGTGGTGGCCACGATGTCGGCCCCGAGCTGAAATTCCAGGGCCAGGGCCAGCCAGCTGCCGAAGGTGAGGCGCGCCTGGTTGGAAGGACGGGCGGGCAGCCGACGCCCGATCCGCGGGATGGCCTGATGGCTGATGGCGATCAGCCCGTAGAGAACGGTGAGCACCGAAAGAACTTCCAGCAGCACCCGGGTTGCCGCGCCCAGGGGCTCGAGCACCTCCTGAATGGCATCAAGCATCGCGCGGCTCCATCAATTCGATGTAAGGCGTCCTATGAGATCGCCCCATGGATAAGGATGATCAGGCACAGGGTTCCGATCGCCATCAGGGCCAGAGCGGTGGCTGTACCGATGGATTTGTGCTCGTGGTAAGTGAACTCCGGGTGGTTGAGTCGGCGCAGGATGCGTTTGTGCTGCGTGGTGGCCGCGGCCAGCGCTCCGATTCCTGTGATGATGAAGGCGATGGCCATCACCCGCACCGAGAGGTCCGCCCGGTCGGAACCACCCAAGCGGCTGCGGTTGATGGCCCCGATGATCTTGTCCACACCGAAGCCGAAGCTGATCAGGGAAAGTGACGTGCGGATCCACGCCATCAGGGTGCGCTCCGCCGCCTCCCGGTTGCGTTCCTTGGCCAGTTCGTTGGTGATGTTCACGCTCGGCGGTTGCTCGGACATGTGTCTCAGGAGGCGTTGCCATAGGCCACCTGGCAGGCAGCATTGAGCAACTCCGCTTCCTGGGCCGAGCTGGGCTGGCGGCCGTTGATGGCGCCCGCATTGCAATCGGCATTGATCTGGTAACTGGTGCCGTTGGCCGTTACCACGAAGCTGACGGAATAGTTGCCGTAGGGCTGGATGGTGCCGTATTGCAGCTGATACCCCGTGTTGGGCACCACGATGTAGGTGACATCGTTGGACACCGCATCGTTCACGGCGTCGTTGATGATGGCGGCCGTGGCCAGGGTGCCGATGCCCCAGGCCGCAGCGCTGGCTCCCCACCAGCCCCAGGTGGGCGTGTTCCAGCCGCCATACCAGCCCCAGTTCCAGGGTCGGGCCACTCCCCAGCCGGGCCGGGCCCAGCCCGGGTTGAGGTTGATGTTGCCGATATTCACTTCCCGGTTCCAGTCGCGATCGATGTTGACCGAGCGATTCCCCAGGTTTCCATTCCAGTTGCGATCTCCATCCCGGTTGAAGGTGCGATCGCCCTGGTTGAAGGTTCGGTCCCCCCGGTTGAAGGTGCCCTGGCGATCAAAGGGTTGGTTGCGATCCACCAGGGCGCCGCTGCGATCGCCAAGGCTCCTGCCCCCATCCTGACGCTGGAGGCCCTGGCCCTGCCGTTGAAAGCCGTCTGGCCGACTGGCGGGACGACTGATCGAGGGATTGCCCACTCGATTGAGGCGATCACCGCTGCTGAACCCGCCGCTGGGGCTTCTGTCGCCCCGGGTGAAATTGCCGCCTCCACTGAAGCCGGTGCGGGCCCGACTGCCCCCGCCTCCACCCCCTTGCATGCGTCCACCACCGCCACCGCCACCGCCACCGCGTCCACCGCCGCCACGGCCACCACCACCGCCGCCACCACGGGCCTGGAGGGTGGCCTGGTCCTGTTCAACTGCGGGGGTCGTGCTGATGGCCAGAAGCGGTCCGGCGGGCACGGCCACGAGGGCAGCCGTCAGGAGGCTGAGCGTGGCACCGAATGGGTGTGCCATCACTTGACCCCCTTCCGTTGGGCCACCAGATCACAGCCGCCGTCGTAGCAGAGGATGTCGACGCGCCCATTGCTGGCGAAGTGGGCACGGATCAGATCCCGATTGCGGAAATCCGGGCGCTCCTGCAACAGGCTGTTGAGGTAGTTCGGATTCACCACGCAGAGATCCTTGTCATTGAGGCAAAGGGTGTTGCTGGAAAACAGCACCGTTGCATTACGGATGTTTTGCCAGCTCTTGCTGCCCCCATCCCACAGGCTGAAGCGGGCGGGTTGGTCGCTGATGCGCAGGGTGTGGGTGGTGGTGCCGATGGTGTGCCGATAGAGGGTGGCCCCTTCCTCGTTCACCGCCTCCACCTTGCAGGCCACGGGTGCGGCGCCCTTCAGGGCGCACCTCGTCTCCAGGGTGTAGAGCACCTCGGCCCGAGCCGCACCGGATCCCAGGGTCAGGGAGAGGGCCGTTCCCGTCAGAAGGGCTGCGGCCCATCCTGCCCTGATGCAGAGCGTCGACATGGTCAGAGGGGCAATCGCTATTGGAAGCGTGAGTAGGGGTTTCATTGGCGTCAGGTTGGCGGGGGGATGGTGAAACAAAGTGCAACCAATCACGGATGGGCTCAGCCCGTGGGCACCCGCACGATGCAGCGGAAGCCCATATGGCATGTCGAGGTGTCGATGCCCTGGGCCAGTCGGGCCGCGGGGCGATAGCGCTGGCAGTAGTTGGGCGCGCAGAGGAACGATCCCCCTTTCACCACCTTCCGCGGGATCGCTCCGTGCTGGGAGGTCGGATCCACGCTCCGCTGGCGGTCACAGCACCCACCGCCATCGGTCGCCATTCGTTCCCGATGCTCCAGATACCAGTCATCCGTCCATTCCCAGACGTTGCCGATCATGTCGAGCAGGCCGTAGCCATTGGCGGGAAATCCCCCCACCGGTGAGGTGCGCTCCCAGCCATCCAGCTTGCTGTTGTGGTGGGGAAAGGTTCCTTGCCAGGTGTTGGCCATCGGGCGTCCCCCCGGATGGAGCACGTCGCCCCAGGCATATTCCACCCCTTCCCGCCCCCCCCAGGCAGCCCGCTCCCATTCGGCTTCACTGGGCAGCCTCTTCCCCGCCCAGGTGGCGTAGGCCTCGGCATCGCCATGGGAGACGTGCACGACGGGATGGCGATCCCGACCTCGAATCGAGCTGCCGGGCCCCTCCGGATGGCGCCAGTTGGCCCCTGGCACGTATTGCCACCATTGGTAGGGATCCCCCAGTCCGATTGGCCCCGGGGGAGGGACGAACACGATGGAGGAAGGGGCCAGCCGTTCCGGCAGGGCATCGGGATAGAGGGCAGGATCCGCCGGTTGTTCCGCCAGGGTGACGTAACCGGTGTCCTTGACGAATTTCTGAAACTGGGCGTTGGTGACCGGGGTTCGATCCATCCAGAAGCCGTCCACATGGACGGGATGGGCAGGTGCTTCCTCGGGGTAATGGCGGTCTGACCCCATGGGGAACAAGCCCCCCGGGATCCAGAGCATGCCCTGGGCCGGGGGCCGCCCGCCCATTCAGCCCGCTCCGCTGGCAGCCTGCTCGAGTTTTTCCATCACCCGCTCCAGGGAGAAGCTGGCCGCCTTCTGACGGGGCGGATAGGTCACGAAGGTCTTGAGAAACTCCCCCACATAGGTCTGGGCAGGGACCAGCATGAAGACGTGGTCAAACATCCAGTCCCAATAGGAGTTGGAGGTGATGTCGGCCCGCTCGTAGGGGTCGGTGAGGAGGTTGAAGATCTTTGGCACCCGTAGCTCTACGAAGGGTTCAGCCCAGATTTGGCATGTGCCGGGGCAACGCTGCTCCTTGAACACAAATTTCCAGTTGTCGTAGCGCAGACCCACCAGATCGCCGTCGTCGGAGAAATAGAAGAACTCCTTGCGGGGGCTCTTGTCAGCCTTGCCCGTCCAGTAGTCGAGCATGTTGTAGCCATCCAGGTGGATGCGGAACGTTTTGCTCCCCACCTGGTAGCCATCGAGCAATTTCTGCTTGATCTCCGGTTCCCCGGCTGCGGCCAGCAGGGTTGGCAGCCAGTCCAGATGGCTGCAGATGCCGGTGATGTTCGTTCCTGCAGGGATGTGGCCCGGCCAGCGCACCATGGCTGGCACCCGGAAGGCACCCTCCCAGTTGGTGTTCTTCTCGCTGCGGAAAGGCGTCATTCCCGCATCGGGCCAGCTGTTCATGTGGGGCCCGTTGTCCGTGCTGTACATCACGATCGTGTCGTCCGCGATGCCCAGCTCGTCGAGCAGAGCCAGCATCTGGCCGATGCACTCGTCGTGATAGATCATCACGTCGTGGTATTCCGACTGCCAGCGCCCGCTGCGGCCCACATCCTGGGGCCTGGCATAGGTGCGGAAGTGCATGTGGGTGGTGTTGAACCACACGAAGAACGGCTGGCCGGAGGCCACCGCATCGCGGATGAAGCGCTTGGCTTCAACGAGAAACTCGTCGTCGGCCGTTTCCATCCGCTTGCGGGTGAGGGGGCCCGTGCTTTCGATGCGCTGGGTGCCATCCCCATTGGCCCAGGAGTGCAGCACGCCCCGGGGGGCAAAGCGCTTGCGGAAGTTGGGAAACTCCGGATCGTCCTCCTTGGGGTAGTCGCGGAGTTCCGGCTCCTCCTCCGCATTCAGGTGGTAAAGATTGCCGAAGAATTCATCGAAGCCGTGCATCGTCGGCAGGTGCTCGTCCCGGTCGCCGAAGTGGTTCTTGCCGAACTGGCCAGTGCGGTAGCCCTGGGGCTTGAGCAGCTCGGCGATGGTGGGATCCTCGGCCTTGAAGCCCTGCTCAGCCCCGGGCAGACCCACTTTGCTCAGCCCTGTGCGATACACGCTCTGACCGGTGATGAACGCGGCTCGCCCGGCGGTGCAGCTCTGTTCGGCGTAGTAATGGATGAATTTTGCGCCTTCCTTCGCCACCCGGTCGATGTTGGGGGTCTCGTACCCCATCAGCCCGTGGCTGTAGCAGCTGAGATTGCTCTGGCCGATGTCATCGCCCCAGAGGATCAGGATGTTCGGTTGTCCGTTGGGCATGGGGAGTCCACTGGCCACGCACTGTCTCCCAAATGATGATCAGGGCGCTCTGAGGTGCCCACTCAGAAAGTGCAACGGAAACGGTTCGTCATGCCCGCCCGGAACCGCCCCAGGGCAGGGCTGTCTCCCAGGCGTTGAAGCCCAGGAAAATGCTGCAGAAAGGGTGCCAGCCCGCAACGGATCTGCAGTGCCCGCTCCAGCAGGGTTGAGGCGGCCTCTTCCTCTTCGACGGCGACGGCGGTCACCCCCCAGGCACTCGTCATGGTGAGCTCTGCGTTCCCCTGACCCAGGGCTGTCTTCAACAGCGCTTTCGCCTGGGCGCGCCGGCCACAGAGCGCGAGCACGAGGGCCGT
>JBIIHR010000049.1:0-6939 GCA_044235655.1 Cyanobium sp.
GATTGGCCTTGGTGTCCAGGGGCACGATCTGCCAGGGACTGGTGGCGGCCAGGGGGAGACCGGTGGTGACACACCCGGGAAGAGCCAGACCCACCAGAACGGCCATCACAACGGACAACAGGGAGGAGGCCAGGCGGTCCAGCCAGCGGTGGGAGGGCGAAGGGCCGGATCGATCCATCAGCGCAGGGAATAGAGGGAAAGGAAGAAGGCGATGGCCAGGGCGAAGCCGCCGAAGATCAGAACGTTCTTCTGACCGGGTGTGAGCCGGTTGACGCCCAGACCGTAGTTGAGATTTTCCTCGAAGCCGCTCGGCTTCTCCCGGGGGCCGATGTCGCGGAAGGCTCCCACCTTGCTGCGGCACACCGGACAGCGGAAGCTGGCCCCATCCAAATCCAGGAAGGGAGTGCCTGACACGATCCCCAGCTTGCGCACCCCTTCTGCTGGGTCATACACGTAACCGCAGCTGCGGCACTCGAACCGGTGCTGGGAGATGTCCTCCTCCACCGCCACCTCCTCGTCACCATCCACGGCTTCGACAACCGGCCCATCGGGGGGCGGAGGAGATGACACATCACCGGAAGCTGGCGTGGGGCTTGGCATCGGGGGGGGACCCTCGGAGCTGGGTGGGGTGCTCATGGCGAGGCCGTTGGAATCCGTTGACTGTAGGCAGCCCCAAGCTTGGGCCGTAGATGCCAGACTGCGCCCCATCGTTGGGGCTGAACCATGTTCGTGCTCTCCGGCTATGACGCCTTTCTGGGCTTCCTGCTCATCGCGGCAGCCGTGCCGGTGCTGGCCCTGGTGACCAACAAGCTTCTGGCCCCGAAAAGCCAGAGGGGCGAGAGGGAACTCACCTACGAATCGGGGATGGAACCGATTGGCGGAGCCTGGATTCAATTCAACATCCGCTACTACATGTTTGCCCTCGTCTTCGTCGTCTTTGACGTGGAGACCGTGTTCCTTTATCCCTGGGCTGTGGCGTTTCACCGCCTAGGCCTGCTGGCCTTCATTGAAGCCCTCGTTTTCATCGCCATCCTGCTGGTGGCTCTGGCCTATGCCTGGCGCAAGGGCGCCCTTGAATGGAGTTGAACCCATGACTGCCACCCCTCCTTCCTCTGCCACTGCAGGTCTCGCGGAAGCCCTCTCTGTGGGTGCCCTGCGAGACCAGCGTTCAGCCACCTGCGCTCCGGTGGGAGCTCCCACCGTTACCTCCGACCTTTCGGAGAACATCATCCTCACGAGTCTGGATGATCTCCACAACTGGGCGCGACTGAGCAGCCTCTGGCCCCTCCTTTACGGCACGGCCTGCTGCTTTATCGAGTTTGCTGCCCTGATCGGCTCCCGCTTTGATTTCGACCGTTTCGGGCTGGTGCCCCGCTCCAGCCCTCGGCAGGCCGACCTGTTGATCGTGGCTGGAACGGTGACCATGAAGATGGCTCCAGCCCTGGTTCGGCTCTACGAGCAGATGCCAGAGCCCAAATACGTCATCGCCATGGGTGCCTGCACCATCACTGGTGGCATGTTCTCCGCCGACTCAACCACAGCCGTTCGCGGGGTCGACAAGCTGATCCCTGTGGATCTCTATCTGCCTGGATGCCCCCCTCGCCCGGAGGCGATCTTCGATGCGGTGATCAAGCTGCGGAAGAAGGTGGGCAATGAATCCGTGGCCGAGCGCCGCCGTCTCCAGGCCAGCCACCGCTACTGCACCGTGCCCCACCAGTTGCAGCAGGTGGAGCCTCTGATTACCGGTGCTTATCTCTCCGCGCCCACCCAGAGGGCTGCTTTGGCTGCCGCCTCTTCCCTCCCCCTGGCCACTCCCATCTCCCAGGAGTCAGCCGTGGTCCCTGTTGCCGGTTCTTCTGGAGATCAGGTTTAACTCCGTTCACCCCCGGATTCCCTTTCCTTTCCCACTCCCGAGCCATGGCCGAAGCCAATCCAGCTGCTCCTGTCACTGTCCAGACACCTGGCCTGGTGAGCAACTGGCTCAGTCAGCAGGGTTTTGACCATGCTGTGCTCCCACCAGACCATCTGGGGGTGGAGGTTCTCGGTATTGAACCGGAGGTCCTCCCCCTGATTGCCACGGCCCTGAAGGCCTTTGGGTTCGACTATCTCCAGTGCCAGGGCGGTTATGACGAGGGTCCTGGGGGCCGGCTCGTGAGCTTCTATCACCTTGTGAAATTGGCTGCCTTGGCGGATCGGATTGCTGCCGCTACCGCTCCAGCCGGCACCAACCAAAAGCTCTCTGACAATCAGAAACCAGAGGAGGTCAGGCTCAAGGTGTTTCTGCCCAGGGATGGGTCCGTGACCATTCCCAGCCTCTATGGGCTCTGGAGAGGAGCGGATTGGCAGGAGCGCGAAACCTATGACATGTTTGGCATTGTTTATGACGGCCATCCCCATCCCAAGCGGTTGTTAATGCCTGAAGATTGGAAAGGATGGCCACTGAGGAAGGATTATGTGCAACCTGATTTTTATGAAATGCAGGATGCATACTAGTGATCAATATTGTTTGTGCGTTGGATCGCGGCTACCTGCGACACTGCGCAGCAATGCTGCATTCCCTGTCTGAAGAAAATCCTGGTGAGCGGCTGAATGTATATGTCGTTCATGACACCCTTGATCCAGAAGAAAAAGCTCGCTTCATTCGCTACACAAGCACATTTCTTTCGTCCATTTCCTTGCTGCAGGCGGATTCCTCTCGCCTCTACGACTTTCCAGTGTCAGGCCACGGCTCTTTGGCGGCCTACTTCCGCCTCCTGCTTCCCGATTTGCTTCCGGCAGGATTGAGTCGTTTTCTGTTCATTGACAGCGATGCCGTTGTTGTTGATTCCGTGCGCTCTCTCTGGGATACATCGCTTCAGGGTTATCCCCTTGCTGCCGTTCGCGAACACCAACTGAGTTGTCAGGATCATGGCTATGTGTTTGGGGAGTATTTCAATTCCGGGATGATGTTGGTTGATCTTGAGCGATGGAGGCAAATGGACCTGCTGGAGAAGGGTCGGGCCTTTGCGCAAACCCATCCCCATCGTCTACGCCATTGGGACCAAGACGTGCTGAATCACCTTTTTGCTGGTCAGTGGTTGGCCATGTCAGAGCGTTGGAATGCCTGTCCCCATCTGTTTGGCCTGAATCCCTTTTACGACATGAGTCGAGAGAAGCTCACGGCCGACCAGATCGACGCGATTGACCACCCAGCCATCGTTCATTTTGCAGGTCCTGGCCCCGTGAAGCCTTGGCACTATCGCTGTGAGCACCCTTGGCGAGACACCTACCGCCGCCACATCGCTGACACACCATGGGCCCAGGTTCCCCTTGACGACCAACCCCCCCCCTGGCCCATTCGTGCCTGGAGAGAGGGAATCTTTCGGTTGAAGTGCCAAGCCAAGGGTTTGCTGGCGTCCTAGCCATCCCAGCGGTGTTTTCTGTAAAAGCGCATCACCGCAGAGGCCACACTGCGGGGATCATGTCTCAGGGTTGCGCTGGGTCTTGTGCCCTGGAGCGGAGCTTGCATCACCTCGTAGCCCTGCTCCTCCAGCCTCTGCACATCGCAAGTGACCGGGTCTGCTCCCCGTCGGCGGTAGTGCTCCAGTAGGGGTGAGGGGGATAGGTTTTCCTGGGCCAGCACAGCGGTGAAGAGGCGATCGTCCACCCCCAGGGTGGACAGTTGGGCTTCGATGGCCTGCAGGTGGCCGCTCACATCCATGCCGTCCGTCTCCCCGGGTTGGGTCATGAGGTTGCAGATGTAGAGACGGAGGGCTCGACTGTTGCGGATGGCCTCCACCAACTCAGGAACGAGCAGATTGGGAAGCAGGGAGGTGTAGAGACTCCCAGGCCCAAGCACGATCAAATCGGCATGGGCAATGGCTTCCAGGGCCCGGGGAAGGGCCGGCGGGCGCTCTGGGGTGCATCCGAGGCGCACGATTGGGCTGGTGGCCTTGCCGATGGAGGACTCTCCCTCAATGCGTTCGCCGTTCTCCAGCTCGGCCCAGAGGCGCACATCCGCATTGGTGGCTGGGACGACCTGCCCCTGGACCGCCAACACCCGGCTGCTGGCGGCAATCGCCGATTCCAGGCTGCCCGTGATCGCCATCAGGGCTGTGAGGAACAGGTTGCCGAAGCTGTGCCCCTCCAGGCCGCTACCGGCTTTGAAGCGGTATTGGAACAACCGGGTCAGCAACGGTTCCTCCCTGGCCAGAGCCACCAGACAGTTGCGGATGTCTCCTGGGGGCTGGACTCCCAGTTCTCGTCGCAGCACGCCGCTGCTTCCCCCATCGTCGGCGACGGTCACCACCGCCGTGATGTTGCTGCTGTAGCGCTTCAGGCCACTCAGCAGGGTCGCCAACCCCGTTCCCCCGCCGATGGCCACCACGTTGGGCCCCCGGTTCAGGCGTCGCTGAGCCAATAGAGCATCCACCAGATGGGTGTCTTTTTCAGGGGCGAGGGCCTGCTGGATCGAACCGAAGCTGCGGTTGAGGCCAAGCCAGATCAGCACCCCTCCGAGCAACAGCACCAAGGGCCCGGTGATTCCCCTTGGCAGAACCTGGGTCACACGACCCAGGATCCAGCGTGTGGTTTCCAGGCTCCAGTAGATGGGCTGGAGATCGGCCCAGACCGCGGCGCCAAGGAGGGCGATCAATAAACCCAGACCAGAGGTGAGCATCCAACGCTTCACCACCAGGCCCGGCTGTAGCCAGCGCACGGCCCTGCGCGAACTGCTGACCAGATCTTGTTGGCGCCGTTCCCCCCTGCCGATCCATTCAGGACGCTGACCTGAGCGCTGGCGGGGCGGACGGACGATTGGGCCTCGGGCGGGCAAGGGATCCGGGCGCGGACGCAGAAAAGAGTGTCTGAACTGTAGGGATGGGAGGGGGACGTCAGGATGGGTGGGTTGTCTGGTCCCTCGTCCTCTGGAGCCTGCCCCTGCTGTGCTCACCGATTCCCGCGTTGCGCCCGTGGTGGAATTTGCGCAGGTCTCCATGGGATGGGGGGAGAACCTGATCCTTGATCAGCTCAGCCTCCTGGTGCAGCCTGGAGAGCGCCTGATGGTGGTGGGTCCCTCCGGTTCAGGAAAGTCCACCATTCTCCGGTTGATGGCGGGGTTGCTTCTTCCCACTTCTGGTGTGGTGAAGCTCCATGGGGAAGTCCAGCCCTATCTCCGACTGGACCAACGCCACCCCCCCGATGTGCGGCTGGTGTTCCAAAATCCTGCCCTTCTCGCTTCCCTCACCGTTCGAGAGAACGTGGGCTTCCTTCTCTACCGCCGCAGTCGCCTCAGTGAGGGGGAGATTCGTGAGCGGGTCCACCTTGCCCTCCAGGCCGTGGGGTTGGAGGGCGTGGAGGATCGGCTTCCAGGAGAACTCAGTGGCGGGATGCAGAAACGGGTGAGTTTCGCCCGTGCCCTCATCGAAGATCCCACGGAGGCCAGCCATCGCGTGCCGCTCCTGCTCTTCGATGAACCCACGGCCGGCCTGGATCCGGTGGCCTGTACCCGGATCGAGGACCTGATCGTCCAGGCCACGGGCCTGGCCCATGCATCAGGGGTGGTGGTGAGCCATGTGCACAGCACCATTGATCGCTGTGCCGATCGGGTGATCCTTCTCTACGGAGGGCGCTTCCGTTGGATGGGCACCGCAGAACAGTATCGGCAGTGCACCGATCCCTACGTGGTGCAGTTCAGGACAGGTAGTCTGCAAGGGCCAATGCAGCCTGCCGAGCACTGACGACCCGTCTCTGAGATCCATGCGCCGCAGTGTTCGTGAAGCCCTGATTGGATTTTCCCTGCTGGCTGCCATCTCAGGCGGGATTGGATTCTGGCTTTGGCTGAAGGGCATTTCCCTGCAGCGCAACAACTGGAGCATCCAGGCCAGCTTTGCTGATGCCGCTGGTCTGGCGGAGCGTTCTGCCGTGCTCTATCGCGGAGTTCAGGTGGGAAATGTGCGGCGTGTGCAGGTCAGTGGCCAGTCCGTGGAAGCCCGCCTGGAGATTACCGATCCCAACCTGCGCCTCTCTCGACCCGTAGTGGCCCGAATCGCCACAAGCTCGCTGCTGGGGGGTGATGCGGTGGTTTCGCTGCTCAGCTCCGGCCCTCCCCTCCCCGCCGGACCTGGCCCCCGGTCCCCCGGTTGCAACGATCGCCGCATGGTCTGTGACGGTGGCAAGTTGGTTGGGGCAGCGGCCCCAACCCTGGAGTCTGTTACCGACACCGTGCAACGGCTGCTGAGTGAAGCCGAGCGGGAGAAGGTGGTGCCCCAGATGGCCACAGCCACGCGTGCTTTTGAGCGCAGCGCGAGCGAGACGGAAAAGCTCTCCCGCGATGGTCAGGTCTTTGTCAAAGATGCCCAGAAGTTGGTGCAGGAGCTCAACGGCTCGGTGCGGAAGGCCGATCCGATCCTTGCCAATCTGAACAAGGCCAGTGCTGAAGCGGCTGCCGCAGCCCGCCACGCTCGCTCCACCGCTTCCCGGCTTGACAACCCCCAGACCGTGCAGGATCTGCAGGCCACCCTCGCCAATGCGCGTAAGCTCACCGACCGCTGGCAGGCCGTTGGAAAGGATGTCAGCAAGCTGACCGGGGATCCCAAGTTCATGGATGGGGTGCTGAGCGTGTCGGTCGGCCTGGGCAAGTTTTTTGATGAGCTCTACCCCGCCCAGGTGGATGCCGCTCGGGAACGGGAAGCCCGGGATGCAGCCCGCCGGCAGCGCCTGAACGTCCAGAGGGAGGCTGAGGCCAATCGCTTTGCTCCCCGCAGCAATGCGCCCGCCATGCCGCCACCAGTGCGGGGTCTCTAATCAGGTCTCTCATCACTGTCGGTGCTCCTCAACTGGTGCTTCTGTTCGGCGTGGTGCTCCTGGTTGGTGCCATTGGCCTGCGCGTGCGCCTGGAACAGCCGCTGTTGCTTCTTCGCTGGCCTGGTCTCGCCCTCCGGGCGGCCATGGGGATGTACG
>JBIIHR010000003.1:0-21293 GCA_044235655.1 Cyanobium sp.
GGAGGGTTGGCGAATCCCCACCATGGCAAGGGCTTCGTGATCGCCCCTCTCCTCCAGAGCGACAGCCGCCAGATCGCGAATGGGCAATCCCCGGAGCTGGTCGCCAATGGTCCACACCGGGAGAAGTACTAAAGGTCCCATAAGAAGCAGGGCAACCTGGCCTTGCACCATTCGATAGGAGGGTTGATTCGAGACCAACCCTGTGAGAAGTAGGGCGGAAACAACCATGATCACTGCCCCGAGTGCAAAGGCAGGACTCCTGGTGAGAACCTCCTGAAGCCCTGGCAAGGTGGGGTCACGAATTTGGGCCAGCCAGAGGGGTGAGATCACCAGAGCGGCGGAAAGGATCAACAGCAAACCTGCAGAGGTGGAAAGCCCCCGATGCGGGAGAGCTTCAGAACCGTTCCGGCCCGGAGAACAGGCCAAGGCCACAAGCAGCCCAGCCGCTGGAGTGGCGACCAACCAGTAGCTGGGGAGCTTGGTGGCCGATGCGGAGAAAAACAGCAACACGGCCAGCAACCAAGCAGTGGCGAAACGCGCCAGGGAGTGGGGGGCAGCTAATGGGGAGCGGACCCGGCGAAGGGTGCGCCCCAAGGAAAGAAGAAGCAGGGGTGTAAAGGGAAGGCTCCCCAGAAGCAGCATGGCCAGGAAATACCACCACCCCTGCTCGTGGTTGTTCACCACCCGGGTGTAACGCTGCAGGTTGTGGTATCCAAAGAAACTCTCCAAATAGGGCTGTCCCTCCCGCCAAAGCGCCAGCCCGTACCAGGGGGCGGAGAGCCCCAGCGTGAGGACAAAGCCAGGAAGGGGACGGAGCCTGTCGCGAATTCGCGCTGCGGAGGCACCGAGGATCCAGAACAAGATCCAGGTGAAGGCAAAGAGCACAAGAGCCACCGGCCCTTTGCTGAGCACCGCCAGCGCCAGGGCACCCCAACAGGGCCACCAGGCGCCCCTGTTCGCTGCATAGGTGCGCCAGGTCAGAAGCAGACTGGTGGACAGAGTGGCGGTAAAGAGCGCATCGCTCACCTCCGTGCGGCCCCAGACCAGAACCAGAGGGCTGAGGGCAAAGGCCAGGGCCGCCCCAAGGGCCGATGCGCTCCGTTCAGCCTTCTGGCCGCGGAGAGGGGTGCCATCGGGTTGGGGCCAGCGAAAAAGAGTGTCAGCCAGGAGCACCATGGTGAAGATGGTGGCGAGGGCCGAGGGGAGCCGGGCAGCCCAGGTGCCCAGCGGGTCCCACTGGCTGGCGCCAGGCAGGGCATAGAGGCTGGCCATGAGCCAGTACACCAGGGGCGGCTTGTCGTAGCGCGGCAAGCCATTCACCTGGGGGATGAGCCAGTCGCCGCTCCGGGCCATCTGGCGAGCTGAGGCAGCAAACAAGGCTGGGGTTTCGTCCACAAGTCCGGTGTGCCCCAGGCCCAGGAGAAAGAGCAGGGCACCAGCTGCGGCCACCAGGGAGAGGAGAAGAACGTGGCGCCTCTGCAAGAAGAAAGGGGACCGCCTAGTGGCAGGAGAGAGCAACGTCTATTCCCCAAGAAGAAGCCACTCCAGAGCAGACGCCGATCCAGAACGGGTGCGGAAAAAGACAGGGAGAGGTGATGCAGATGTCCCACTTAAGGGACCGTTAATCCATGGGCTTCAAAATATTTTTATTGACTGTTCTCTCCGATGCGATTCCTTCCTCCTGACGAGCAAGAAATCGTTTCCCGGGCTCGAATCCTGGGCCTGGATGGAGCAATCCCCCCCCCGGCCTATCTGTCCCCCCAGTGGTGCACGGCCCTCAGTCTCTGGTTGGCCCTGCCCACTCTTGGCTATTCCCTGATCTTCGTGCCCCTGTTGTGGGTGATCCAGCACGACCGCACAGCCACCAAACTGACCCGACTGCGCCTGGAGCTCGAGGCGGTTTCTGCAAGGGAAAACCCTTGCCAGAACAGCGGCCCTGCCGCAGGGGATCGGCCCGTTTCCCCCTCTGGAACAGATCCATTCCCTGGCCTGGAGGCACACCGGAAAAGATTCTGCAGATCCTCCTGAAACCCTTCCTCTGCGACAGGACCTACCCCTAATGTCGTTCGAACCAAAGCGAAACGGGCAATTTTAAGACCCGCCTTATCCATGTCCGAGACCTGCAGTGAGGCCTACACCACAGACCAACTCAACAGCACGGCTCTGAAGTGGGGCGATGATGGCGAGCTGTCCGACCTTGACCTCCAAAGAATCCTGAGGCTTCTGTCTCAGGCAGATCCGGTGGCAGAGGCGCTGATTTCCGCTTCGGAAGATCCCAACATCTGAAGGTTTCGGGCCACGGCCCTGGCCAATCCATCCCGACTGGCCAGGCCAAGGAACTTGGATTCGGGTAAACCAGAAGCGGGAAGGCCAATAGGAAGTAAGGCCTCCCCTTCAGCTGACACAGCGAAGACGGGCACCTGCCGCAAGCCACCAGGGACTAACTGGTCTTCCAGTTGGCTGAGAGAGGCACTCCCTGGGAGCCAGACCATGTCTGAGCGCAAACAATCCCTGAGGGTGGACTTAGCTGCAGGGCCTGCGAGAGCCAGATCCTGCTTCTGCCGTTGAAGCCCCCGTTGCAGGTCGGACAGGTTTACCAACCCGATTGCTTTGCCTTGATCGGTCACAAGAAGGCAATGGCCATGGACCTCGATCAACAGGTCGAGGGCACGCGAGGTGGAGGTTGTGGCGGGGAGCACCAGGGGCGATTCGGGCTCCAGTGCCTCGAGCACGGAAATCGAGGCCATGAGGTTGCGTCGTTGCTCCTCCATCAGATCCCGACCAAGCAGATCGACCGACTGGAATCCCTGCCAGCGTTCCACCAGGGCAGCACTCAAACCCGCCGCCGCCATAAGGGGCAGCACGATGCGAATGTCGCGGGTGAGTTCGAACAGGAGCAGAATCGATGTGATCGGGGCCCTGGCGCTACCGGCCAGCACCGCAGCCATCCCCACCATGGCGTAGGCCGGCGGTTCGGCCACGGGCAGATTCAGCCCTCCAGCACCCAGCAACTGACCGTAGACATTGCCGAGCACGGCTCCGAGAAACAAGGCTGGAGCAAAACCTCCGCCCACGAAGCCTGAGGCATTGCTGAGAGTGGTGGCCAGAAGCTTGGCGGCGATGACCCCAACCAGGGTCAGCAAGGGGATGGCCTCGTCCTGGCCCAGCAGACTCTCAATCGTGTCGTAACCCACCCCCAGGACTTCAGGAAACAGCAGGGCCAACCCACCAACAGCGGCCCCCCCCAGGGCGGTGGCCAGGCCGGGGGGCAGCTGGTCCACCAAGCGGAGCACCCGAGGATGGCGCCCAAGAGCCAGCAGGCGCACCAAGGCCAGAGACACCAGACTGGCCACCAACCCCAGACCCAGGTAAAGCGGCAGCTCCAGGGGAGACCTCACCTGGTAGGCAGGCAGACGCAGGATGGGCGAATCGCCGAGCACCAGCTGGGTCACCAGGGCCGAAGCCACGGCCGCCACCAACACGGCCCGCAGGCTTGGACGGCTCTGAATGGCATTGAAGCTGCCTTCAAAGGCAAAGAACACCCCGGCGATCGGCGCTTTGAAACCCGCCGCCAGGCCTGCCGCAATGCCTGCCGCCACCAGCGCCTTCTGGGACTGGGGGGTGAGACCTGACCGACTCGCCACCCACAGGCCCAGATTGCCCCCGCTCTCCACGCTGGGCCCCTCCGGACCCAGGGAGGCCCCACTGCCGAGGCTCAGGGAGGCAGCCACCAAACGGAGAAAGGGGAGACGGGGCGCTGCGGCCACCGCACCATCGGCCATGGCCAGGAGGCTGGGAATGCCTGGGCCGATGGAACCCGCCAGCCATCGCAGCACCCCCACCGCGAGGCCGCCGAGGGTGGGCACCACCACCACTGGCCAGAGAGCCAGCCAATCGGTGAGGACATCATTTGCGCTGGTGACCGGCTCTGGGAGTGGAGCTGGCGGACTGGGGGCCAACCATCCGAGGCCTTCCAGGCCAAGTTGCAGCATGGATTTCAAAGGCGTTCCCCCATCCGGTGCCAGAGGAGGGAGATCGAGTCCGCCAGCCTCGGCCAGGCCAGCAGCGGCGGGAGAACGGCCGATCACCAGTAACCCCTCCACAAAGGGGCCATAGAGAAAATTGTTGATGAACCCCTGGAGCTCGTGGAACGCCACGATGGCCAGGCCCGTGAGGGTGCCCACCAGGGCGGCCCACCCCACCAGGCCCCATTGAAAGGGCTGGGATGGGCCTGACGGTCGGGGCTCGGCGGAGTTTGGCTGAGGCTCAGGTACCGGGGCGGACGCTGGCAAAGATCTCCTCCAGAATGGCCGTGGCTCCCTGCCGTCGAAGGGCGTCAGCAAGAGCGATGCCGATCGCCTCAGGGTCAGCCTCATCGCCCCGAACCTCATCACGGATCAGGCGCTGACCATCCAGGCTCGCCACCATACCGGTGAGCACAAGGGTCTGGCCTTCAAAGCGGCTGTTCACCCCGATCGGCACCTGGCACCCTCCCTCCAGGCTACGAAGGAACGCGCGCTCAGCCAGGCAACGACGGGCGGTAGGTAGGTGCTCCAGCACCTTGATCTGCTCCAGCACCCGTTCATCCCCATCCCGACACTCAATCCCTAGGGCTCCCTGGCCCACGGCATGGAGGGAGATCGAAGGATCAATCAGCTGGTGAATGCGGTCGGCAAGTTGGAGCCGGCTCAAGCCCGCGGCCGCCAGGATCAAACAATCGAACTCTCCCCCATCCAGCTTCTCCAGACGCGTGATCACATTGCCTCGCACATCCTTGAAGATGAGATGGGGACAATGATGGCGCAGCTGAGCCAGCCGTCGGAGGGAGCTGGTGCCAACAACACTGCCTTCCGGAAGGGTTTCCAGGGTTTGATCGCGATGCTTCTCATGCACCACCAGGGCATCGGCCGGATCCTCCCGCTCCGTCACACAGCCGAGGATGAGGCCTTCGGGAAGCTGGGTGGGAAGGTCCTTCAGGCTGTGGACGGCGATGTCGGCCCGATCCACCAGCATCTGGGCTTCAAGTTCCTTGGTGAACAGCCCCTTGTCACCGATCTTGGCGAGGGCCACGTCCAGAATCTTGTCACCCTGGGTGGCCATGGCCTCGATCCGGATCTCCAGGTCTGGATGGGCTTGCAAGAGGGCATCTCGCACCCAATGGGTCTGCACCATCGCCAGCTGGCTGCGGCGGGAGGCGATGCGCAGGAGAGAAGCGTTCATCGGTGGGAGGCCAGCAGGATCACCTGCCTATTCACAGCCGATCAGCCTAAAGACTGGTTGCCCCATGCTCCGTACCCATGGAGGAAGCACGGCTGAAGAAATCAAGGGGGAGGGGCCCCCAGGTGTCTTCCACTTCGGGATCAGTGTCACTGTGCCCAGTTACCAATACCCCTTCCCCCAAACCTGCTTCCGCCCGTAGCCCCACCTTCCCGGTGCGCTGATGGCCCTTCAGGAACACCGGGCCACGGATCGCGCGGGTCTCCGCATCATCGGTGGCCCCCAGCCGGGGCCAGCCAAGGGCCTGCTCAAAACTCTGGAGGCAGGCCAATGCCGCCTCCGTTCCGGGAGCCATGATTCCGATCGTGCACCAGTCACAAGCCGCCAGCCTTTGGCGCAGCTCCTGCTCAAGCAAAAGCCGCTGTTGCTGGGACAGGGGAGGCGCGCTGCGATGGCCCCGCAGATCCGCCAGCTCCCGGATCGATGCCGTCGTCATGCCCGCACCCCAGGACGCCAGAACGCCAGGCAGATGGTGAGCCAGGCCAAACCCACCACGCCCCCTGCTAGCAGGTCGGAAGGCCAGTGGGCACGGGCCACAAGGGTGCTGAGCCACACCAGGACCACCCAAAGGGTGGCTCCCACCACCAGGGGACGGCGCAGATGGGGATAGTGAATCGACAGGATGGCCACCATGGCGAAATAGAACGCAATCGAGCCGGCCGCATGGCCGCTGGGGAAACTTCTGCCGTCGACGGCCAGCAATTTGGCATGGGGGCGGGCCCGATCAAAGAAAGGTTTCAGCCAGAGATCCACAATCATGAGGATGCCGCCTGTGGCCATCACCAGAAGCTTTAGGTCATTCCACCAGCGTTTCAGCAACAGGAAGACGAGGGCCACGACCACCAATACAGCTGTGAAACCAACGCCACTCAGGCGATAAACCTGGAGCAGGAGAAAGCCAATCGGGTTGGCCAGAAGGCGGCCTAACCCATCGAGAAGCGCCTGATCCAGTTCAGGTGCCTGGTCACTGCCAGTCACCAGTCGCCCTAGCAGGAGAAGCACTGCGACGCAGATGGCAATCGTCAGTCCGTCGCGCAGGGTAAAAGACGGTCTCACTGGGTGGGCTCTCCGTAGCCACTGGTGAGACCGCCGAAAGGAAGCCGGACACGCCAGAGTTCTTGCTCACCCATTTTCCCTATTCGCTCCACGGCATTCGCCGGCCATTCAAGGTCTTCCAGGGCCTGCCGGTCGCCCAGCAAACGAGCCGTCCGGCTCCTCGAGGACAGCAGCAGGCTGGGACGATCCTTCCGGAGCCGACGCTGGATGCTCTCCTTTCCGGAGACGAAGGCAGCCGTCTCACCCCCATAGAAGAGCGTGCTGTACCTCTTGGTGCCCACCACCCAGAGGGGTTCCTCAGGGCGAGCCAGGGACCGGGCCTGCTGAGCCAACTGGCGGATGGGTAGCAGCCGCTCCCGATCGATCAGGGGAGCCAAGGGGGGAATGACAAAGGCCAGTATGGAGAGGAACCCCGCCAAGCTGGCCAACCCCAGCCAGCGTCGGTCGTTCCCCCTGACAACGGTGTAGGCCAGGGACAGGGCTGTCAGGCCCAGGAAGCTGGCAAGGAGGAGGGGCAGACCCGAGGCCTCCAGGGTGGCGGCAAAAGAGGGATGGGCTGGGTCGGTGGCAGCCCAACGGGGTGCGAACACGGCAGCCATCGCCATGGCCGCCAGGAGTAGGGACTCCACCGCGCCACTGACCCGGGTCGCACGGCCAAGGTCGCTGACGCTGTGGGGCAAGGGCCACAAGAAGAGCGCCACCAACAGGGCCCCCGCCGGAAGAATGGGCAGGATGTAGCCCGGCAGTTTGGTGGCCGCGGCTGAGAAGAACGCCAACGGAATCAACAGCCAGAGCAGGAGAAACAAACCCACGGTTCCAGCCGGAGAAGGAGGTTGCGACGAGGGCCGCCAGCGATCAAGCCGCCAGAAGCCCAGTGCTGCCATGGCCACGGGCAGGAAGAGCGACCAAGGGAAGAGCAGGATCACCACCCAGGGCAGATAAAACCAGGGGGGACCTGGATGGTCGTAGATCACCGAGGTGAATCGCTGCAGATTGCTGAATCCAAGAAACCCTCCGAGGAAATCCGAGCCATTGACCTGGGCCGCCGCCGCATACCAAGGGGCCGAGACGGCCAGGAAGAGCGCAACCATCGGGAGCAGGTGGATCGGCTTCATCCAACGCCGCCACTGATCGCTCAGGAGCAGAAACGCACCGATCACCAGCAGGGGAAGAAGCACGCCCACCGGGCCCTTCGCCAGCACGGCGATGGCCGAAAACAAGGCCAACCCGATCCGACCAAGCGCTGCCAGGGGGGAGTCGGACGGTTCCAGGTGGGCCAGGAGAAAGGCAAGCAGCGCCAGGCTGATCGCACTTGAGAGAAACATGTCCGTGGTGGAGGTGCGTCCCCAGCCGATCCAACCGGGGCTGGTGGCCAGGACTGCAGCCCCCAGGGCAGCCCTCCCCCATCGCACCTGCAGACGTTCCTGCGTCCCGCCCCAGTGCCAAAGCACAAAGAAAGAGGCCACCACGACCGAGCTGGCCGCCAAGGCCACAGGCAAACGGGCAGCCCAAGCCGACACACCAAAAAGGCGGAAGGCAAGCGCCACCATCCAATATCCCCAGACGGGATAGTCAAAGAACCGTTCCCCGTTCCACCAGGGGGTGACCCAGTCGTGACGGAGGTGCATCTGATGGCCCACTTCCACAAAAAGGGCCTCTGTTTTATCCATCAACCCGAGTGTGCCCAAACCGTTGAAGAAGGCCAGCCAACACAACAGGGCCAAGCCAAGAAGACTCAGCCAAGCCCACCGCGGATTCACCTCCATGGACTCTCCGTTCACCAACGCAGCAGCCGCAACCTAGGACGCTGCGGTGAGGTGTTTGCCAAGGGGCTAGCGGCAAAGATGCCTTAAGGCGAGTTCCAGACAAATTTTGAGGAAGCTGCATATTTCCACACAAAATCAACAGCGATCCCGGCAAACATTGCCAACAGGGGTGTCTGTGTGTGTTGGTGATAGAGAGCAGAGGAAACGCCAACATTCGCCACCATCCCCATGGAGGTGACGAGCAGAAAGCGGAGGAGTCCAATCCAGAGGCGCAGACCCGATAACTGCTGGAAGCGAAAAGTTAGAATATTGTTGATCAAAAAGTTGCTGGAGGCAGCCCCAATGACAGCCGAGGTCTGGGCGAATTCAAAATTAAAATGAAGAAAATGACGAGTGAGCGAGTAAATCAACAAGTGGATCGCAATGCCTGTTGCACCGACCAAGCCGAAACTGATGGCCCGCCGCGGCACACTCCGAAGCAGAAGTGTATGCAGGATGGAGATACCCAGATCCCAGACAACCGCCAGATTTAATTTGGACTCGCCACTGATCCGCTCCTGAAACACAAGGGGGATCTCTGCCACACCAAGGCGACCACGACTGATGGCCAGAAGTTCATATAAGAATTTAAATCCATTGACATCAATTTGTCGCACATATGAGAGGACTGATTGCAAACGGCAGACAAAGAAACCACTCATATAATCTGTCAGTTTGCTGTAACGCGGCAGACTGAAGCGTGCCACCGCATTCGCGATGGTGGAATTTCTCTCACGCCTCTCACTCAGCCCCTTGATCATGGAATCAGGGTGGAAGCGGCTCCCAATCACCAGGTCGACCCCTGGATCATTCAGGCAGTCCAAAGCCGCGATCACACTGGATGGGGGATGCTGACCATCGCAATCCATGACAGCCACCAGATCCCCCGTGGCGTCGAGGATGCCTTCCTTAATGGCACTGGACAAACCCGCACGCCCAATGCGACGGATCAGACGCACCTGGGGAGCCCCTCGGGCCAGTTCCCGAACCCGTTCTGCAGTTCCATCCTGCGAATCATCATCAACAAAGATGATTTCGAGGTCATACCTATCGCTCAGAACGAGCAACTCGGTTGCAACGGGCAAAACATTGTCTCGCTCGTTATAGGTAGGAAGAACGATCGAAAGCCTTGCGCGAGGACTAACTACCAAGGAGAATTAAATCCTTACTTGATATACTCTTTAAGTACGCTATTGCGATTGGGATGGCGAAGTTTGCGCAACGCTTTTGCTTCAATCTGGCGAATACGCTCTCTGGTGACGTCAAAGATCTGGCCAATCTCCTCCAGGGTCTTCATACGACCATCGTCCAAGCCATAGCGCAGCCGCAGCACGTCTCTCTCCCTTGGGCTGAGTGTTGCCAGAACCCCTTCGAGATCTTCTCGCAGCAAATTCTTGGCAACATCCTGTTCAGGATTTTCAATATCAGCTTCAATGAAATCACCTAGACGGGAATCTTCTTCTTTACCAATTGGCGTTTCCAGAGAGATGGGTAGTTGAGCCGACTTCGCAATAAAGCGGAGCTTTTCGATGGTCATCTCCATGCTCTCAGCAATCTCCTCCTCTGTGGGCTTGCGTCCAAACTCCTGAGACAATGTCTTTGTTGTCTTTTTAATGCGAGAAATGGTTTCGTAGAGGTGAACCGGCAGACGGATGGTGCGACTCTGGTCGGCAATGGCTCGCGTAATGGCCTGACGTATCCACCAGGTGGCATAGGTGGAAAATTTGTAACCCTTCTCGTGGTCAAACTTTTCGGCAGCACGAATCAGGCCCAGGCTTCCTTCCTGAATCAAATCCTGAAAAGATAAGCCACGGTTCATATATTTCTTGGCAATCGATACCACCAGGCGTAGGTTGGATTGAACCATTTTTTCCTTCGCCCTTCGTCCCAGCATCAACCTCCGACGGAACTTGATGGTGGGCATCTCCACCAAAGCGGCCCACTCCTTGGTATCGGGATGATGGCCATGGTCAGCTTCAAATTGGGAGGCCAGCTCTTCCAGCTGAAGGAGATCGGCGATCTTCCGAGCCAGTTCGATTTCCTCGTCGGGCCGGAGGAGGCGAATCCTGCCGATCTCTTGGAGGTAGACACGGATGGAATCTTCGGTGTAGACCCCCTTCGGACCAACCTTGATACTGGCCAATGCTTTGGCCGCCGCGGGGATGTCCTTGCTGGCTCCAGCTTTGTCATCCGCAAGAGCGAGGCCGTCTGTTTCCAGCAGGTCTGGCGAATCCAGCAACAGATCTGCGCCCTCATCCAGCGAGTCGTCCCCAAGCTGTTCCTCATCCTGTTGAGGAGAAGCCTTGGCCTTGGCTTTCCCCTTGGAGGCTGTGCTGGCGCCGGACCGAGACTTCTTCGGTTCCACCTTGGCTGGAGTCGCCTTCAGATCCATCAGATCCAGTGCGTCCCCTGGCTCCTGAAGGCCCATCTCGCCCTCAGTCGAAGCGATGTCAAGGCTGGTGACTTTGGCGGTGGCGGGGCTCATATGGAAACGGGCAGGGGCTGGGGAGGCGTTCAAAATGGGGATTCACGCTTGCGTGATTCTCGGGAAACACTCCAGGGCTCAGCCTTTGGGGGCTGTCGCGAAGGCCCGGTTACAGGGCGTGCTGAGAAGGCAAGGTCAACGCCGAGGGACGAGGAGATGGGTCAACCTGGTGAGGTGACGGAAAACAGCGAGAGAGATCTGACCAGGACAGGGGAGAGGGAAGGGGGGGCTGGTCATCCTTGGGATCGCTCCGGATGGATGACCGCGGGACTCTGGTGTCTTTCCCTCAAGCCGAAGACTGCCTGGTTGATGTCAACCTCTCGAACTGGCTCTCTTCATCTTAGGAATGGTGTGAGACGTTTGCAAGAATCCTTGCCGGCTTCCGGGAACAGCCAAGCTCCACCGGCCTTCCTGGACGTCTGGGTTGAGGCTGGCCGGGAGGGACAGGTGTTCACCTACAGCAACCCCCATGCTCTGGCGCTGGGAACGGGGGATCTGGTTCAGGTGAGACTGAAGGGACGGCTCCACGCGGGATTGGTGGTGGCGTGCCTGCAGCAAGGCCCAAAGGATCTCCCTGAGCACAGCCTCCAGCCAGTGATGGCTCTTGTGGAGCGTGCTGCCATCCATCCCGACTGGCAGCAGTTGATCGCAGAAGTAGCGCAGCAGTGTCACACCAGTCTCTTCCGCACCCTGCGGAGCGTTCTTCCCGCAGGCTGGCTGGGCGCCAGGCGCCAGGCCACGGGGCAGGGGCGGCAACTTCGGCTCATGCAACGTACCTCGCTGTCCCCTGCCGCTGCGCCCTCCCTGTCCCCCCGCCAACAACAGCTGCTGGACCATCTGGACAGCCATGGGGGGCAGCGCCTCTTGAAGGATCTGATCGGTGGGGATGGCTTTGGACGCGGGGTGGTTCAGGCTCTCGAAGAGAAAGGACTGCTGCGCAGTAGCCCCATCGTCCTGCCTCCTGGAAGGCGCCAAACCGCCCACCCTCTGGAGCTGCCTGCCACGGGCCAGGAGCTCACACCTGCCCAGGCGGAATCGGTCAACAGCCTCCTGGCAGCAGCCCCTGGTTCGGAAACACTCCTGTGGGGCGTCACGGGCTCAGGCAAAACGGAGGTGTATCTCCAAATAGCCGCCCACCACCTGGCCTCAGGGCGCAGCGTATTAGTGCTCACCCCGGAGATTGGCCTCATCCCGCAACTGCTTGACCGAGCACGGGCCCGGTTTGGCGCGGGAGTCCTGCAATACCACAGCGGCATGGCCGAAAGGGACCGGATCGACTGCTGGCGGTCCTGTCTCGCAGCAGACCAGGAGAGGCAACCGCGGCTGGTGGTGGGAACCCGTTCAGCCATCTTTTTGCCCCTCTCCCCCTTGGGGTTGGTTGTGCTGGACGAGGAACATGATTCCTCCTGGAAACAGGAAAGTCCCATGCCCTGTTACCACGCCAGGGAGGTGGCCAGGCTGCGTTGCCGGCTTGAAGGAAGCCAACTGGTGCTGGGAAGTGCCACCCCATCGCTCGAAAGCTGGTTGGCCGCCCAGAGTCCCTTGGGGCAGACCGGCCTCCTCCGGCTCCCTGAGCGCATCGGGGGACGGCCCCTCCCTGCCGTCAGAGTGGTGGACATGCGCCATGAACTGGCGGAGGGACACAGGCGTCTCCTCAGTCGGCCCCTGCTGGATCGGCTGGAGAGCCTCCGCCATCGGGACGAACAGGCGGTCATCCTTGTGCCCCGTCGGGGCTACCGGAGTTTTCTCAGCTGCCGCAGTTGTGGATCCGTGGTCCAGTGTCCCCACTGCGATGTGGCGCTCACCGTGCATCGCCGCAGCAGTGGCCTGGAGTGGCTGCGATGCCACTGGTGCGACCACCGGCAGGAGCTGACCCAACGCTGTCCGGCCTGCACATCAACGGCCTTTAAGCCCTTTGGGGCAGGGACCCAAAGGGTCATGGAGCAACTCACGGCCGAGTTGGAGGGCCTCAGGGTGATGCGGTTTGATGCTGACAGCACCCGGGGACCCGACGGCCATCGCCGGGTGCTGGACACCTTCAGGGACCGTCAGGCCGATGTGTTGGTGGGCACCCAGATGCTGGCCAAGGGCATGGATCTGCCGAGCGTCACCCTGGCTGCTGTTCTGGCGGCGGATGGCCTTCTGCATCGCCCGGACCTCCGCTCGGGGGAGCACTGCCTCCAGCTGCTGCTTCAACTCGCCGGACGGGCCGGACGGGGGGAACAACCGGGGGAGGTGCTTGTGCAGACCTACACGCCGGACCACCCCGTGATCCGCCATCTTGTGGATGGCCGCTACGACGCCTTTCTCAAGCAGGAAGCGAGCCTCCGCCAGGGTGGGTCCCTTGTGCCTTTCAGCAGGGCCTGCCTGTTGAGGCTGGCCGGTCCCTCTGCATCCACCACGGCCACCTCCGCCGCAGCACTGGCCGAGAGGGTCAGGCCCGCCGTGGAGGCCCAGCAGTGGTGCCTGATCGGCCCCAGTCCCGCCCCTGTGGCGCGGGTGGCCGGGCGGAGCCGCTGGCAGCTGCTGCTCCACGGACCCCAAGGATCGCCGCTCCCCCTTCCACCCGAGCAGGAGCTGCGGCAGATGTTGCATCGCACCGTGACCCTGGCCATCGACCCTGACCCGCTTCATCTGTGAGGGAAAGGCTCAGGAGGGCAGCTCCGGAAGGCCCAGCCCGAGGCGAACCCGCATGCGCTGCACCAACACCACGAAGAGCAGCGCAAGGGAGATGAGCACTCCTCCCAGACCGATTGGATTCCAGCGCCAGCAGCGAATCTCCAGGTGATTCACCTGCCCGGGCTCCAGGTGCCAGATCCATTGATGGGGATCCCCCGCCGGACGAACAGAGTTAGGCCGCGCCTCAAGCAGGGAGCGCCTGGCAAACGGTGTGAGCCGAAAGCTGAGATCCATCCCAGGGAAAGATGGCAGCTTCTGGAGATCCAGGCTGATCTGGATGTGTTGAGAGACCCCGAGCAACCAGTTGGTCTCCTGCCAATCCAGGGACGGGGCAGGGAGAACAAACCCACCCAACGCTGAAGCCTTCTCCAAAGTGTGCAGGAGGGATGTGACGGCACTCTGAGGGGTCAGCAAGGGGCTGGAAAGGATGGTGGTGGCTCCCTGTTGCCTGTTTTTGTAGGGAGGCTGCTCTGCCGCCAGAGCCGCAGAGAAAGCGCTCTGGAAAGGCAAAGGGGTTTCTGCCACGGGGCGCAACCGATGCTCGAGACGGACCCGGCCGGGGCCGACCACGTTGAGCTCCGTCTCCACACGCAGACATCCGGAGAGAAGCGAGCCCAGCAACAGCACCACGAGCAGCGCCACCACCAGGGCGGAAAAACCACGGGGGCTTTGGGTGGGCCCTACGGGGGGAGGGGGCGGGGTTTCTGTCTTCTGTCTTGACTGGCGCCGCCACCCACCCACCCCTTCCAGGGGGGGGGCCTGATCCAGCCGAGGCAACGTCAAGGACCAATCCCGTGGCCGTTTCAGGGCCGGAGCCTCCAACACCTGGAGAAGATCCCGGGCCTGGGCGCGCCGCTGGGGATCGGCGCAGCGTTGCAGACTTCGGCAACAGGCCGCCGCCCGTTCGCCTTGACCCTGGCCCATGAGCGCCGTCGCCAACAGGAGGCGCAGGATGTCGCCTTGCGGTTGCGTGGGACTGTAGACATCGCACAGGGGCTCCAAGAGCGCAACAGCCCGGGAATAATTCCCCCTCTCGATGGCCAGCTTGGCCTCGTTCAGCGCGGTGGAAAGATCATCCGGCTCCGGGGCCATGGCTCCTCAGGGCTGCAAACGCCTGGGGCTGCCCACCACCATCGTGCCGATGCCGGCATTGGTGAACACTTCCAGCAGGAGGGAGTGGGGCACCCTTCCATCCACGATGTGGGCCGCCCCCACCCCCTGGGCCAGGGCCCGGACGCAGCATTCCGTTTTCGGGGTCATGCCTCCCGCCACCACCCCTTCGGCAATCAGCGCACGGGCCTCCCCCAGAGTGACCTGCCGAATGAGACTGGTTGGATCCGCCCGGTCCCGGAGGATTCCAGCCGTGTCCGTCAGCAGGATCAATTTCTCAGCCTGAAGGGCTGCGGCCAACTCCCCAGCCACTGTGTCGGCATTGATGTTGTGCATCTGCCCAGCATGATCAGGAGCCACGCTGGAGATCACGGGGATGTAGCCCGCCTCCAGCAGGGGGTGGAGGACGGAGGGATTGACCGAGGCCACCTCCCCCACCAACCCATGGCTGCTGCCAAGGGCACGGGCGGCCACGAGGGAGCCATCGGCCCCACAAATCCCAACGGCCCTTCCCCCGACAAGGTTGAGGCCATTCACAATCTGTTTGTTGACCCGTCCCACCAATACCATCTCCACCACGTCCATGGTGTCTGCATCGGTGACCCGCAGACCGTCACGGAACTGGGGCTGAATCTGCAGTCGGGTCAGCCATTGGTTGATCTCCGGGCCACCTCCATGCACCACGATCGGCTGCACACCCACGCAGGAGAGAAGGGCGAGATCCCTGAACACCGCCTCCCTCAGGCCTTCCTCCACCATGGCCGCTCCCCCGTACTTGACCACGATCTGGCGGCCGGAAAACCTCTGGATGTAAGGGAGGGCCTCGCTCAACACCGAGACTCGGGAGGCCTCCTCCAGGTTGATTAGGGGATCACTCATCAGGGAGCAGGCTGACTGAGGGATGGGTCGGAGGAGAGGACCTCGCTGACCCGTGGTCGCAAGGTGAGGCTGAGTTGATGCTGGGGTTGCTGGACCAACCCAGCCTGAAGTCCAGGGCCAAAGAAACGGCTCAAGCGGTCGAGGGAAGCTTCCCAGCGTGGAAAAGGAACCCCGCCTTCTGCAAACGTGAAACACAGTCCATAGCCCTCGGGGAAGGCGAGCTCTTCAACCGAGAGCAAAGATGGGGGGTCCTGCTCGTTCCAGAGTTTGAGCGCCTCCAGGGAACTTTCGAGGTGCACCTTTTGGCCGTACCGCCAGCGGCAGACATCGGCCAGGAGCTTGCGAAGGGGTTCACTGGCAGGAGCCTCCCGCAGGGTCCGCAACTGATTCGGTGGGGTGATTCTAACCGGAGGGGGCAGTTCGGAAGATTTCAAGGCCAGCCCACCCAGGAGAATGGGGATGCCGTAAAAAATGGTGGGCAGGCTGAGATTGGGGTGGTCGGTGACGTAGGCCAGGGAACCAATCACCGTGAGGGCTGCACCGGCGAGGGTCACCAGCGTGCCTGGGGAACGGAAACTTTGCATGGAGCCATCTTCCTGCAGGAGAGGCCAGGATGGGATGACATCAGTTGGCTTTCATGTCCAATCCGCCATCCTCCCCCTCTGCGGAAGGCCCCGCCTCTAATGGAGCCAGCAGGGATGACCTGCGAAGCATTCTGGAGGCGCTGCAGGAGGATCGTCTTTGGCTACTGCGCCAGCTGGATAGCGGACGTTGGCCCCAATGGCGCCTCGACCTGGCGGCCCTGGAGAGGGAGCTGGGGCAACTGCTGGATCAAGCCGGTGAACGGCTGGAGTAGGCGTTGTGGATGCCGTCCCTCAAAAGGGAATCTCATCCTCCCCATCGCTCAGGTCGTCGGGAACCAAGGGAGATGTGTTCCACACCGGGGGGGGGCTGGCCGCGGGTGCTTCCCTTCTGGCCGGAGCCGAGGCAGCAGGGCTCGGGGCTGCCTTCCGGCCGGGTGCACCTGCAGGGGCAGGGGGGCTCTGGGGCGGAGAGCTCGAGGCAGGCCGGGAAGACGGGGCCGAAGCCTGGGCGCCATAGGGATGGAGGCGGGCAAGGGTGAGTTCAGCTCGCTTTTCCTTCACCCCATCCTGGCGCGTGACCGAATTCATCCTCAGCCGCCCCTCCAAGACCCAGCGTTCGCCCACCTGAACCCGATTCTGGAGATCGGTCGCCAGGTTGCCCCAACCCACAACCTTGATCTGACCCGCGGGATCCTCCGGCCTCAGCCCGTCGAAGCGGGCGGTCATCTCCGCCACCGGTGTCTGGTTGTCCTGCGTGTAGCGCACCTGAGGTGCCTCAAGCACTTCCACCTCGAGCAAACAGTGATTCACGCCCTCTTCCGCTGGGAGTCCCCCCCATCCTGATGCACGCCGATCAACTCATCACTCCTCTGCCACCGGATCCAGTCCGTAGCAGCCCAGATGAACCATGGAAGTGAAAGGGAACCGACTGTGGCTGATTGCGGGCACTGGGGAGGGGCCGGCCTTGGCCCAGCAGTTTCTGGAGCGCGGATGGCGCCTGCGGGTGAGCGTGGTCACCCTCACTGCAGCTCAAACCTATCCTGAGAGTCCCGATCTGGAGATGGTCGTGGGGGCCCTGGCCGACGCAGGAGCCTTGCGATCCCGTCTGGAAGCCGCGGAGAGGGAAGGAGACCCTTTCCGGTGGCTGATCGATGCCAGCCATCCCTTCGCCGTCCGCATCACGCCTGCGGCGATGGCGGCCACAAGGGGCCGACCCGAACGGTTGCTCCGCCTGGAGCGCCCTGGGCTTGAGGCGCCCTGGGCCATTCCCCTGATTCATATGGACGACCTTCCGCGCCACGTTGCCAACAACGAGCGGCTGCTTCTGGCCATCGGAGCGCGACAGCTGGGAGAGGCGGTTCGCCGGTGCCCAGGCGCTCGCTTCCATGCCAGGGTGTTGCCCTATCCCCAGGCGTTGAGACAGGCCCAGCAAGCAGGCCTAGCTGCCGACCACCTGGCCTGCTTCCACCCCACGACGGATGGGGCCGTGGAGCAGGCCCTCTGCCGGCAATGGCAGATCGAAGCGATCCTCTGTCGTCAATCGGGGGGGGTCACAGAAGCCCTCTGGCAGCAGGTAGCCCGAGCGCTCGGCCTGCGGCTGCTGCTCCTGCAGCGCCCACCTGAACCAGAGGGAATCCAGCGGCTGGAGTTCCAGAGCCTGATAGAACGCGTGGGTCGACCGGATGAGGGAAGCGTCTCGTGTTTGGTGAACAGGTCTTGAAGGCCGTGGAAGAGGCGAACCAGGTGGATCTGGTATTGGTCCTCACCACCGAAAGCAGCCTGGAGAAAGCCGAGATGCTGGCCGTTACCCTTCTGGAGAAGGGCCTTGTGGCCTGCGTCTCCTGCATGCCGATCCTGTCCCACTATCTGTGGCAAGGCCGCTACACCCGCAGTGATGAGGTTCAGCTTTTGCTGAAAACCCATCCGGACTCCCTGGAGAGGTTGTACCAGACAGTGCTGGAGCTCCACAGTTACGAGACGCCGGAGTGGATCACCATGGGGGCCCAGACGCGGGGAGCCTATGGGGCCTGGTGTTTCGAACAGCTCGCAGGGGAGCCCGTTAAGGCAGGTGATGGGCCACCAGGTCCTTCAGGGAGCCCTGAGGTCGGGGGCCCAGCTGGGTGACGACTTGGCCCGCACAAAGGGATCCCAGACGCCCACAACGCTCTAACTCATCACCTCTGGTGTAGCCGTAGAGAAAGCCTGCGGCGTAGAGATCGCCCGCGCCTGTGGTGTCCAGCAAGGGGCCGAGATGGAAGGGGGAGATCGGCAGGGTCTGATTCCCGCTCAGAACCAGGGAACCCTCCCCACTCCGGGTGAGGGCAGCAACCTTGCAGCGCCCCCGCACCTGAGCCACGGCCTCTTCGAAGTGGTTGGCCTTGTAGAGGGAGGTGATCTCCATCTCATTGGCGAAAAGGATGTCCACATGGCCATCCACCAGTTCCTGAAAGCTCTCCCGATGGCGATCCACGCAGAAGGCGTCCGAAAGGGAGAGGGCAACCTCCCCTCCGCTCTCGCGCATCACCTCCGCGGCGGCGATAAAAGCCTGCTTGGCCTCATCACTATCCCAGAGGTAGCCCTCGAGGTACAGCACCTTGGCCTTGCGCACCAGATCCAGATCCAGGTCGTTGGGATGGAGATTCACGGAGGCCCCCAGATACGTGCACATCGTGCGCTGGGCATCCGGGGTGACCAGAATCAGACATCGGGCCGTGGAGGGTCCGCTCTCGGCTGCTGCAGTTTCGTAATGGGCTCCAACGGAGCGGATGTCATGGGCAAAAATGGATCCAAGCTGGTCATTGCGCACCCTGCCGATGAATCCCGCCTGCGCCCCCAGCTGGGCCAGTCCGGCCAAGGTATTGGCCGCTGAACCCCCAGAGGTTTCCAGGCCAGGACCGAGGCTCGCATAGAGCTGTTCGGCCTGGGTCTCATTCACGAGAGCCATCGTGCCCTTAGTGAGGCCGTGGTCTTCCAGGAAGCCGTCTTCCGTCTGCACCAAGACATCCACAATCGCGTTGCCGATGCCCACCACATCGAAGGCTTTGGAGCTGGGAGACGTCATGAAACGCAGTGGAGTGAGGGGGAAGGGAGTGGGTGGGACGATCAGCAGGGCATGAGCCCTGGGGAGCCGATCACTCAGACGTTGAGCAAGGCCCGTTTGGGCCCATGGATCGGATCCTCAACCACAATGGTTTGATCGCGTTCCGCACCCAGGGACACGATGGCAATGGGAACTTCCATCAACTCAGCGAGGTAGCGGAGATAGGACCTTGCGGCATCGGGGAGATCCTCCAGCCGCCTGCAGGCGGCTGTTGAACATTGCCAACCGGGCAAGGCAACGAAGATTGGTCTGCAGCGGGCAAAGTCTTCGGCGCTGCTCGGGAAATGTTCGATACGGTGGCCATCAAGCTCGTAGGCCACGCAGACCTGGATCTCATCCAGTTCATCCAGAACGTCCAGTTTCGTGATCGCCAGACAGTCCAGACCGTTGACCTGGACGGCATAACGACCGATCACGCCATCAAACCAGCCACAGCGGCGGCGGCGGCCCGTGGTGGTGCCAAACTCCCCACCCCGATCACAGAGATGGTCGTTGAGGCTGCCCTCCAGCTCCGTTGGGAAGGGCCCCTCGCCGACGCGGGTGGTATAGGCCTTGGCCACACCGATCACCCGGTCGATGAGGGTGGGGCCGACGCCGGCACCGATGCAAGCGCCACCAGCAACGGGATTGGAGGATGTGACGTAGGGATAGGTGCCGTGATCGAGATCCAGCAAGGTGCCCTGGGCACCCTCAAACAGAATGTTTTTTCGCTCCCTGGCTGCCTGATGGATGACCCGGGTGCAATCAACCACATAGGGAGCCAACCTCTGGCCATACTCGGCATACTCCTCAATCACCGCCTCGGGATCCAAGGGGTCAAGGCCGTAGACCCCAACAAGAAGCTCGTTCTTCTCGGCCAGGGGCCCCAGCAACCGGTCTCTTAGGCGCTCCACATTCAGGAGGTCGATCACCCGAATGCCATTGCGTTCCGACTTATCCGCATAGGTGGGTCCAATCCCCCGACCGGTGGTGCCGATTTTTCGATCTCCACGCCTCTGCTCCAGGGCCTGATCCAGCAGGCGGTGATAGGGCATCGTGACGTGGGCCGTGGAGGCCAGTTTGAGGCCGGATGGACTGATGCCACATGCCATGAGCATGTCGAGCTCCCCAAGCATCACCCGGGGGTCCACCACTGTCCCGGAACCAATCAGACAAATGGTGTCTGGATAGAGGATGCCAGAGGGAATCAGATGAAGCTTCAAAACACGATGGTCAACAACAATCGTGTGACCCGCATTCACTCCCCCTTGATAGCGAACAACCACGTCCGCAGATCTGCTCAGCAGATCTGTGATTTTCCCCTTACCTTCGTCCCCCCACTGTGCACCGATAACGACAACGTTAGCCAAGGATATCGCGGCCTGGAGCCGCCTTCGAGCACAAACAATAATTCTCTCAGACGGGTGGGTGATTCGTCAAAATCTTCTGACTCATCTTCACAAGTAAACGGAGGCGGCTCTCTCAGGCCCCCTTGCTCGCCGAGGCAGCAGCCTGCTCGAGTTCTTTGCGCACCCTGTTGCGAAGGGTCTCAGGGAGAGGACGATTGGAATAGGCGGTGTAGTGGCTCGCCAAGGAATTGAGGGCGGTCTGCATGGTCGTGAAAGACGAGAGGCCATTCACCGAAGGCCGGGGGCGATAACGGGCCATGTAGCCATTAATCAGCGCGCGAGCCTGGGAAATGGCCTCCGAAGCCCCAGGATCGTCGGCCGGCAGAGCGATGGTGCTGAGAAGGGATTGGGTCACCATGGTTGTGTCCTCGACATAGTTGCCGCTGAGCAAGCCCCCGCCACTGCAGGCGGTGAGGCTCACACACAGGATCAACACCAGGGACAGGACCAAGGGCTGAAGCTTGGACAGACTGGCCGCAAGCGCTTGGGCTGCCCGGCGGGCCCAGCTGGAACAGGAGCGCAGTACTGCAGCCATGGCAAAGAAAGCTGATCCGGAAATCCTACGGGTCACCCCGCAACCCGATGAAAAGAGTCAAGCCAGACCTGAGCGCTCCATGCCAACCCGTTTCAGAAGCCAGGAGCAGGCCTCGCCAACGGCCATCTCCACGGCCTCGCCCGTACGACGCGTGACCACTTCCACGGTTCCCGCAGCGGCCCCTCGCCCGACGACGACCCGAAAGGGGATCCCCAGGAGATCAGCATCCTTGAACTTCACCCCTGCCCGTTCCTGACGGTCGTCCAGCAAGGTCTCCAGGCCTTGCTCAATCAGCGCGTCATAAATCCCTTCGGCAACAGCCACCTGGGTGGCGTCCTGGCTGCTGGCGATGGTCACGATGACCTCAAACGGGGCGATGGACACTGGCCAGCACA
>JBIIHR010000050.1:0-6824 GCA_044235655.1 Cyanobium sp.
CATGCCCATCGAATCAGGCATGCTCACTCGCTCTCTTGAAGGGGCCCAGAAGAAAGTGGAAACCTATTACTACGATCAGCGCAAAGATGTTTTTGAATACGATGAAGTGATGAATAACCAGCGTAAGGCTGTCTATGCGGAAAGGCGTAGGGTATTGGAGGGAAGGGAGTTGAAATTGCAGGTCTTGGGTTATGGGGAGCGAACCATCGACGACATTGTTGAGGCCTATGTGAATCCCGATCTTCCACCTGAGGAATGGGACCTCAAGCGTTTGCTTGATAAAGTAAAGGAATTCATCTATCTCCTAGAAGATCTCACCCCCGAGCAACTCCAAGGCCTTGGCATGGATGAACTCAAAGCCTTTCTTCAGGAGCAGATGCGCAACGCTTATGACATCAAGGAAGATCAGGTCAACCAAGTGCGCCCTGGCCTCATGCGTGAAGCTGAACGCTTCTTCATCCTCCAGCAGATTGACACGCTTTGGAGAGAGCATCTGCAATCCATGGAGGCTCTGCGAGAAACGATTTATCTCCGTGGCTATGGTCAACAACAGCCGATCATTGAATACAAAAATGAGGCGTACGATATGTTCCTTGAAATGATGACGCAAATGCGTCGAAATGTGATCTACTCGATGTTCATGTTCCAGCCCCAGGTTCCCGAACAGGTGACCGCCTGACCATTCACACTTGCGGGGATGAATGGGGTCCATCCCTCTCTCCTTCACCGCTTCCTTTCGTCATCGATTCACCTAGAAACTCCAGAATCTCCCGATCGCGGATGTTCTGTGCTTTGCCGCTGCAGGGCTCCTTCAACGGCCTTCCCGCAGCCACTTCCCGCAGGCAATCCTGAAGGCGGTTGACCTCCGTTTCCAGTTGGTCGATCCGTTCCATCAGATTGCGGATCACGCCAGCTTCCGCGTCCGGCAGGGCAGAGTGGGCCAGGGGGTCGATGCGAACCCCGGACTGGTGCACCACTCTCCCTGGAATCCCCACGACGGTGCTATCAGCGTCCACATTCCGGAGCACGACGGAACCCGCCCCAATCCGCGTGTTGGATCCCACCGTGATCGCCCCCAGCACTTTGGCTCCAGCCCCAACGACCACGTTGTTTTCCAGCGTGGGGTGACGTTTGCCATGTTGCTTGCCCGTTCCTCCCAGCGTGACGCCCTGGTAGAGCAGGCAGTTGTCGCCGATGACGCTGGTTTCCCCGATCACCACACCCATGCCATGGTCGATGAAGACGCCGTGGCCAATCACCGCGCCGGGGTGGATCTCCACTCCGGTCAGCAGGCGGGCCACCTGGCTCAGCAGTCGTGGCACCAGGGGGACCTGGAGCCGCCAGAGGCGATGGCTGATGCGGTGCATCACCAGGGCATGGAAGCCCGGGTAGCACAGGAGAATCTCCAGGGTGCTTCTTGCGGCCGGATCCCTTTCCCGGATCAGGGCCAGATCGGCCCGCATGGCCTGGACGAAGGCGTTCGCGAATCGCATCAGACGGCCAGAAGGCCGATTTCCTTGCGCAATTGATCAATCGTGGCACTGCCTAGATAGCTCTGAGCGCAGTGCACCACGGGCAGGCGCATCAGTTGGGAGCGGTTCTGGCGCAGGGTTTGCTCCACCAGAGGCAGGCTCGGCTTGTCGCAAAGCACATGGCTGGCGGCCCTCAGAAGCGCCAGCAAGCGGCTTCCCGTATCAGGGTTGGCCGTCATCACCAGCAGCTCATTGCCGCGCATGGAGTGCAGGATCACTTCGGCCGCTCGCAGGATGCCCGGGCTGATGCTCACCAAACCCACACAGCTGCCACCCCGCAGCTCCTTGAGCAGGTCCAGCTCATGGCGGAAGTCGTTCAGGTCTACCGGTACGGCACGGACCCCATGGCGCTGGGCTATTTCCTCCACGGGCTGGAGGAAATAGCGACTGGTGACCACGGTGCCTTTGCTGGAGTTCTCCAGCACCGCTTCGAGCTCCTCCATCGGAACCACCTCCACCGGCACTTCCAGATTCGGTGTCAGTTCCTCAGCAATCAACATCGACGCCCCAATGTCCTCCCGGGGGGTGCTCACCAATACGCGGGCCCCGCAGCGGAGACGCCAGTCGACCTCCCGGGTGAGCAGGTCACGGGCCTGTTGCAGAGTGCACCCCGCATTGAGCAGGCCGTCGATGCTCTGGCGCACCACCCGGTCGATGTCGGGCAGGGTTTTGGTGCGAATCCCCGGGGGTGGTTTGATTTCCCTTGGTTTTTGCTGGTCGCGCACATAGATGCCGGAACCGGCCATGGCTTCCACCACGCCGTCCGTCTCCAGTTGCCGGTACACCTTGCTGATGGTGTTGCGGTGCAGACCCGTCTGCATGGCCAGTTGTCGGGTGCTCGGTAAACGGTGGCCAGGGGGGTAGTGACGCGCCGCGATGGCAAAGCAGATCTGGTTATAAAGCTGGGTCGAGGCGGGAATATCGCTTTCCTGCTGGATGTGGAATCGCACGCGGATCAACGGTCGGATCTTGCGGCCACCCTACGGAGCTTTTGCCTCCGTGACAATTCCCCCCCTGTCATAGGACCATGTGCCGGTTGCCCTGGGGTCATGGAACTAACAGATCGACCGGAACCCCTCTCTGCCGGTTGGCTCACCCTGGCTCCAGAGAGGCCCGATGAGGTGCCCCTTCGCAGTTGGTGGGCACGGCCCCAGTCCGGCCAACTCAAGGGTGCTCTCTTGATTTTGCCGGAGATTTTCGGGGTAAACCCCTGGGTGTGCACGGTGGCCAACCGCTGGGCCCAACTGGGTTACGGGGCTCTGGCCATTCCATTGTTTGCGCGAACGGCTCCTGAGCTCAGCCTGGGCTATGGCCCTGCGCAGCTCCAGGAGGGTCGCTCCCACAAGGACCGCACGAGCGCCCGCACCCTCCTGTTGGATGGGGCAAGGGCCGTGCGCTGGCTCCAGAGCCAGGGGACACAGGACCAACCCCTGGCGGTGGGGTGCATGGGCTTCTGCTTCGGAGGCCACGTCGCCCTCCTGGCGAGTGCACTGGAGGGAATCGCGGGCAGCTGCGTGTGTTACGGAGCGGGTGTGGTGCAGGGGAGGCCTGGCGGAGGCCCCCCCACCCTGGAGGTGCTGTCCCGGCCTGGGGGCCGGGTGCTGTTTATCTATGGGCGGGAGGATCCCTTGGTCCCTACGGACGATCTAAAGGCCATCGCCACCGCCGTCGATCAGGCGAATGCCAGGGGGGAGGGGGAGCGTGCCCAACTACTGACCTTTGCTGCGGGCCATGGTTTTCTCTGCGAGGCCCGAGACGACTTCCGTCCGGCGGCAGCCCAGGACGCATGGAAGGCGATCACGGCGTTTTTTGCCCAAACTCTTGCCGAAAAAAGCTAGTCCTCGGCAGCTGGCGGGTTGGCCGGTGGATTGGAGGAATTGCCAACGGCTGGGGCGGTTTTCACCGGTTTTGGGGTTTTCACCGGGGCGGTTTTCCCGGCGGCCTGCCGTTTAGGAGAAAGAAACATGATCATGTTTCTCCCCTCCCGTTTCGGTGGCTGTTGGAGTTCAGCGTTCTCCTCCAGGTCCTTGGCCATCCTCATGAGGAGCGCTTCGGCCAGGGAGGTGTGTTGGATTTCCCGGCCTCGGAAAATCACCGTGCACTTCACCTTGTCGCCCGCTTTCAGAAAGCGGCTGGCTTGGCCGATACGGACCTGATAATCGTGGGAGTCGATTTTGTAGCGCATCTTGACCTCCTTGACTTCGGTCTGGTGCGACTTCTTCTTGGCTTCCTTCGCTTTCTTTTCCTGCTCAAACTTGTATTTGCCGTAATCCATCACCCGGCACACGGGAGGATCGGCCTTCTCGCTCACCAGCACCAGGTCGAGCTCCCGCTCTTTTGCCACCTCCAGGGCGGCCTCCCGTGTGATGACTCCGAGCTGACTCCCATCGGCATCAACGACCCGCAGGTTGGGGTAGCTGATGCGCTCGTTGATGTTGGGAAGCTCCCGCACGGGAGCACGGCGGTCTACGCGGGGGCGGGGAGGCATTCAAAAGGGCGGATTGTTCTTTACCCTAAACCTTGCTGTGACCCCTTCAAGGCCATGAGGGCCTGTTGCATCAGATCCTCACCTTTGAGCCAGAGGGCCCGGTGTTGGCGGCGAAACCAGGTGCGTTGCCGTTTGGCGTATTGACGGGTGCGCTGTTCCGTCAAGGCAATGGCCTGACCTTCCTCCAGTTCCCCCCGCAACAGGCCCCGCGCCTCGGCGTACCCCATGGTGTCGAGAAGGGGGCAGCTGTCCCCATGGCGGCTGATCAGGTCTGCGGTTTCCGCCACCAGCCCCGCCGTAAACATGTCTTTGGTGCGCTGGCGGATCCGCTGGGGGAGGTCTGCAGGGTCCAGTCCTAACTCCAGGATGGGCCAGGGGGGAGGGATGCGTCTCTGCTGGGAGGAGATGGTCTGCCCTGTGGCATAAAACACCTCCAGAGCCCTTTGGGTGCGAGAGGTGTCGGCGGGAGCAATGCGGGCGCCGGCCAGGGGGTCACAGCTTTCCAGCAGGGCGTGGCACAGCGGTTGGCCCATGGCCCTGAACTGGTTCCGGAGCTGGGCCTGGGGAGGCACGGCGGGGGGAGTGAGGCCCTGGAGTAAGCCCTGCAGGTAAAGCCCACTGCCCCCCACCAGCAGGGCGAGGCCGCAGCGCTCCAGTTCGGCGCGGATGGCGTCGCGTCCCAGGGGAAGAAACTCCTGGAGCGTGAGGGGTTGGGTGGGAGAACGCAGGTCGAGGAGTTCGTGCCGCACCCGCTGCCGTTGCAGCGTGGTGGGCTTGGCCGTGCCGATGTCCATGCCCACATAAACCTGGCGGGCGTCCACGCTGATCACCGCCAGGTTCAGCGCTTCGGCCAGGTCGAGGGCCAGAGCCGTTTTGCCGCTGGCGGTCGGGCCCATCAAGGCGACCACGAGGTTTGCCCTGCCGGTGGCATCGGTGAATGGAACGGACGACGATGTCATCTCTTCACTTTGGTCCTGCCAAGCCCCCGTCGGGACCCGCTCACCGAAGGCAGTGCATCCCCACCTGGAATGCGGCCTCAGAAGCGGCTGGCTGGCGCAGGGAGAGGCGAATGGTAGATTGAGCCCAAAGCCAAGCCGATTTCCGCCCAAGCCTTATCTGCGGCGCTTCTGCGGCCCAATCTGGCTGTTGGAATCGCCTGACATTTCAGCCCCTTCATCCCCTCTGAGACCCGCCTTCGCATGAGCGACGCCTCGCGAGTCCAATCCGCCTACGGCGCCGAACAGATCCAAGTGCTGGAAGGCCTGGAGCCGGTTCGTAAGCGGCCTGGAATGTATATCGGCTCCACGGGGCCGAGGGGCCTCCACCACCTCGTATACGAGGTGGTGGACAACTCTGTTGATGAAGCCCTCGCTGGCCATTGCGACGAGATCTCTGTCGTCCTTCACGAGGATGGGTCGGCGAGTGTCACCGACAACGGGCGTGGGATTCCCACCGACATCCATCCGCGCACCGGGAAAAGCGCCCTGGAAACGGTCCTGACCGTGCTCCACGCGGGTGGCAAGTTTGGCTCGGGAGGATACAAGGTTTCTGGGGGTCTTCATGGGGTGGGGATCTCCGTGGTCAATGCCCTCAGCGAGTGGGTGGAAGTCACTGTTTTCCGCCAGGGCCATGAGCACAATCAAAGGTTTGAACGTGGGACTCCCATCGGGTCCCTGGTGGCCAAGCCAGCTGACGACCCCCAGCAAACAGGAACCCGGGTGCGTTTCCTGCCAGACACCGAGATCTTCACCGGTGGTATTGAATTCGATTACCAAACCCTGGCCGCCCGCCTCAGGGAACTGGCCTACCTGAACGGAGGGGTGCGCATCGTTTTTCGTGATGAGCGTCCCGGACGGAGCCAAGAAGCGGTCCATGAAGAGATTTACCACTATCAGGGTGGCATCAAGGAATATGTTGCCTACATGAATGCCGAGAAGGATCCTCTGCATCCAGACATTATTTATGTCAATTCCGAGAAGGATAATGTTCAGGTTGAGGCGGCGCTGCAGTGGTGTATCGATGCCTACTCAGACAATATCTTTGGCTTTGCAAACAATATTCGCACCATCGATGGTGGCACCCATATCGAAGGTTTGAAAACCGTCCTGACCCGAACCCTGAACGCCTTCGCCAAGAAACGCGGCAAGCGTAAGGAAAGCGATGGCAATCTTGCTGGGGAAAACATCCGTGAAGGCCTCACGGCTGTCCTCTCCGTCAAGGTGCCAGATCCTGAATTTGAGGGCCAAACCAAAACCAAGTTGGGCAATACAGAGGTGCGGGGGATTGTGGACACCCTGGTTGGGGAAGCCTTGGGTGAATACCTTGAATTCCACCCTTCGGTGATTGACCTCATCCTGGAAAAGGCCATTCAGGCCTTTAACGCAGCGGAAGCCGCCCGTCGTGCCAGGGAGCTGGTGCGACGCAAATCCGTTCTTGAAAGTTCCACCCTTCCAGGCAAGCTGGCGGATTGCAGTTCCCGCGATCCCAGCGATTCAGAGATCTACATTGTTGAGGGCGACTCCGCCGGTGGATCGGCAAAACAGGGCAGGGACAGGCGTTTTCAAGCCATTCTTCCCCTGCGGGGCAAAATCCTGAATATTGAAAAAACCGACGATTCAAAAATCTATAAAAACACGGAAATTCAGGCCTTGATCACCGCTTTGGGCTTGGGGATAAAGGGGGAAGAGTTTGATGAGAAAAATCTGCGGTACCATCGCATCGTCATCATGACGGATGCTGATGTGGATGGGGCCCACATCCGCACCCTGCTCCTCACCTTCTTTTATCGCTATCAGCGAGCCCTC
>JBIIHR010000051.1:0-6784 GCA_044235655.1 Cyanobium sp.
AGCCCAGTTCCCCCGCGACTGGAAGTCCACCGGATAGGGCACCACCACCAGCCCCTGGCGGGCAAACAGGGCCCGGGCCCGGGCCATGTGGAAGGCTGAAGTGACCAACAGCACCCGGCTTCCCTTGGGCAGCTTGGCAGCCACGGCCTCGGCTTCCTCCGCCGTGTTGCGCACGTAGGGGGTGACGGCGAGGGCCTGGGCTGGCAGGCCCAGGGCGAGGGCTTGCTGGCGGTGCACATCCCCTTCCGTGGGCACGCCCCGCTCCAGGCTGATGGCCCCACCCGTGAACAACAGCAGGGGGGCTTTGCCCGCCTGGAAGAGCTCCAGCCCTCCGAAGAAGCGATCCGCATCCACCCACTCCGTGCGGCGCAGCTGGCCCGGGGCAGGATGGCGACCGCCGCCCAGCACCACAATGGCGGTGGCGTTCGGCATGGTCTGGGGCCTCAGGGGCTGCCAGGGCCGCTCCATCAGCCGCCAGAGCCCCTGGCCGATGAGGGGGGTGGCCAACAGCCAGAGCAGGGCGAAGGCCGCCTTCACCGGAGTCCAGCGTCGCCGGGCCAGGCCCCACCCCAGGAGCAGCAGGGCCAGCCCCAGCGGAAGCACGAGCAGGGGAAGCAGCTTGCTGAGAACAAACATCGGAGAGCCCTAAGGGTGGGACCAAACAAAAATGGCGTTCCGGTCCAGAGGGCCGAAACGCCAGGGGAGCTGGGGACCAGACAAGGAAAACTCAGGCGGCGGCCAGGTTGGCGGCCACGAAGTCCCAGTTCACGAGCTTGTCGAGGAAGGTGCTGATGTAATCCGGCCGGCGGTTCTGGTAGTCGAGGTAGTAGGCGTGCTCCCACACATCCATGGTGAGGAGGGCCTTCTGCCCATGGGCCAGGGGCAGGTCAGCGTTGCCGGTCTTGGTGATCTTCAGGGTGCCGTTGTCGAGCACCAACCAGGCCCAGCCACTGCCGAACTGGGTGGCTCCAGCGGTCTTGAACTGCTCTTTGAACGCATCGAAGCTACCGAAATCTGCATCGATCCTGGCGGCCAGAGCACCGGTGGGAGCGCCACCGCCGCCAGGCTTCATGCCCTGCCAGTAAAAGGTGTGGTTCCACACCTGGGCGGCGTTGTTGAAGACACCGGCTTTGCTGGCATCACCAGACACCGCAAGAATCGTTTCGTCGAGGGATTTGCCTTCGAGGTCGGTGCCAGCCACCAGGTTGTTCAGGTTGGTGACGTAGGCCGCGTGGTGCTTGCCGTGGTGAAACTCGAGGGTGGAGCGGGAGATGTGGGGCTCGAGCGCATCGAGGCCGTAGGGCAGGGCGGGCAGCTGGTGCGCCATGGAAAGGGAAGCGTGCAGGTGAGGGCCCGGACAGACCGGACGGCTGGGGCATCTTAACGATCGAATCCCACCTGTCAGTTGCCCACCTTCAGCAGTTCCACCTCAAAGAGGAGGGTGGCATCGGGGGGGATCACCCCACCCGCTCCCCGGGAGCCATAGGCCAGATCGGAGGGGATCACGAGCTTGCGCTTTCCTCCCACCCGCATGCCGGCCACGCCCTCATCCCAGCCCTTGATCACCCGGCCCGCTCCAAGCGGAAAACTGAAGGGGCCCCGGCCGTAGCTGCTGTCGAATTCCTTGCCGTTGGTCAAGGTGCCGCGGTAGTTGACGCTCACCGTTTGACCGGCTTTGGCCTCCTCCCCCTCACCCACCACCAGATCGGTGATCTCCAGGCCACTGGCGGTGATGCGCGGCTTGGGAGCAGCGATTTCGCCTCCAAGGGCATTGGCTTGGGCGATTGTGGGGTCATCCATGGGAGCCATCGCAAAGAGAAAGGGGTTGGTGTCGTCGGGGTCCAGTTCCAGAGGGGAGGTCACCACGGCGCGGGCCGCGGAGGATGGGCCGGCTCCCGACACGGCCCGGTCGAGGGTGGCGGAAGCTGCCGTGGCCAGCGTGGTGGCTTCGGGGGGCGCAGCCTCCACCAAAGAAGGGTTCACCAACTGGCTGATGATCGCCACCGTGAGGCAAGCGAGGCAAACGCCAACGCTGATCAGAATGTCGCGCATACGTGGGCCCACAACGCCTGTGCAATCCAGTGGATTCTGCCAGGGCTGGGCTCAGCTCAGCCCGTCGGTCCAGTCGCCCCTGTTCTGGGCCTGGCGCAACTGGCTTTCCAGTCGATCGATGCGTCCCCGCAGTTCATCCAGTTCCCGTTGGCGGGCCAGACCCAGGTCTTGCAGAAGCTGGTCCCGGTTGCGCTCGAGCTGGCGCTCGGCCTGCTGCTCCACCTCCGGTGTCTCGCCGCGCACGGCCTTGAGCACATCGTCCACAAGGGCAGAGGCATGGGTGGGGTCGAGCCTCCCGCTCTGCACCCATTCCTGGGTGACATAGCGGAGGCGGTCGGCCACCAGGGTGGTGGTGCCGAGGCCCCGCAGGAGGAGCATCTGTAACAGGTTGCCCTGGTCCATGGTGGGGTTGGTTTGGATAGGAGCCGTTCCGAGAATGGCAACGCCACGGGGTCATGACCATGGGGAATGACCGGCGCCTGAGGCTGCTCCTGGCGTTGGCTGCCGGCACCCTGGCGGGCCTGTCCCTGCCTCCCCTGGGCTGGCCCTGGCTGCTCTGGCCCTGCCTGGGGCTGCTCTGGGCCTTGGCCGGTTCTCCGCAGGGGGTGGCCTGCGGGGGGCTGTGGGGGTTGGGGGCCGTGCTGATCAGCCATCGCTGGTTGCCCGCCTTGCACCCCCTCGACTGGGTGGGGGTGCCCTTGCCCCTGAGCCTCCCCCTCTGCCTGTTGCTTTGGCTGCTGTGCGCTGCCCTTGGGGGCGCTCTGGTGGCGGCCTGGTCGGGCCTCGTGCGCTGGCTGGATCCAGGGCGGCTGAGCACGGCACTCCTGGCCGCCGGGCTGTGGGGCGGGAGTGAGGTGCTGCTGGCCAAGGGCCCCCTGTTCTGGATCGGCCTTGGCGCCTCCCCCTTGCCTGGGGATCCCTGGCTGGCGGGCCTGGCGGCCCTGGTGGGGGCCGGGGGGGTGGCGGCTGTGCAGGTGCTCCTGGGGTGGGGCGTCTGGAGGGTGGCCCGCAGCTGGCAGTGGCGCAGGGGCCTGGTCCTGCTTACGGCGCTGGTGTTGGTGCATGGGGCGGGTGGAGCGGCCCGGGAGCCCCATGCGGCTCAGGCGGCTCAGATTCAGGCAGACGACCCCACTCCCTCGGCTCCGGAGAAGGTGTTGGTGGTGCAGCCGGCCATTCCCACCCGCGAGAAATTTCTCCCCGCCCAGCAGGAGCGCCTCCTGCGCCTGCTCGCCTCGGCCATGACGGAAGCCCGGACCAGCGGCGCCACGGTGTTGCTTCCTGAGGGGGCCCTGGCGCTGGGCCAGCCCCTGCCCGGTCCCGCTCCGGTCGAGGTGCTCAGTGGGGGGTTCCGCCGGAGTGGGGCCAGCGTGCACAGTGCCGTGCTGCGCTTTTCTCCCCAGGCCACCGTGCCTTCCAGTTGGGTGGATAAGCACCGGGTTGTGCCCCTTGGGGAGTGGGTGCCGTTGGCCCCGCTCTTCCGCTGGAGTGGCCTATCCGCCGTGGGGGGCATTGAGGGGGGCGCCCCTTCCCGCCTGTTGCCCCGCCCGGGGGGGGCGATCGGTGTGGCGATCTGCTACGAGATCGCCGATGGCCAGGCTTTGGCGGAGGCCAGCCGGAGGGGGGCCAGGTGGTTGCTGGCCACGGCCAATCTCGACCCCTATCCCCTGGCCCTGCAGAGCCAGTTCCAGGCTCTGGCCCAGATACGCGCCCTGGAAAACGGCCGGTGGTTGGTGAGTGCGGCCAACACGGGCCCCAGCCTGCTGGTGGATTCCTCAGGGCGGGTGGCGGCAGCCCTTCCCCCGGGACGTCCGGACACGGGGCTGTTCTCCGTGCCGGCCAGCCGGCGGCTGACGCCCTATTTGTTGGCGGGAGAGATTCCCCTGTTGGTGCTGATCGCTGCTGGAGGGGGCCTGCGGGCTGCGAAGCGCTAGCCCTCGGCCAGGGGCGCCGATTCCACCAGGGAGGGCGCCAGACGCAGTCCGGCCTCACCGGCTGGCACGAGCAGCAGGTTGGCGTTGCGGAAGCGGGAGAGCAGGCGGGTGGTGGTGACGCGGGTGGTGCCGATCAGTTCAGCGATGCGTTCGTGGGTGAGCCGGAATGGGAGATCGCACCAGGACCCGCAGCGCCTGCCCAGTCGGCGCACCAGCAAAGCGAGAAGGGCGTGCAGCCGGGTTTCAGCGTTGCCCAGATGGCGGATCCGCAGGAGTTGCAATGTCCATTCGTTCACAGCGTCAAACCCCATTCCTTCCTCGCTGAGGCCATGGCGGCAGAAGCTCAGGGGGGTGAGGGCCTCCACGCACACCCCTTCGCTGCAGAGACGGTCTGTGCGCAGTTGGTCGCCGGCCTGGAGGAAGGCGATGGTCATGCCCTCGGTTTCTTCACAGGGGCAATAGACCCGTGCGATGCCCTCAAGCACCTCGAGGCAGGCGCCGGTGGGGCGCAGTCCTGGGTCTAGAAGCACGGATTGGCCCGTCTGGAGCTGGATGGGAATCCCAGGGGCGGAGGAGGAGCGATGGGTGGCCTGAGCCAACACGACCGTCTTGCGAATGGTTCGCAACGTAGAAGATGGAGGCTGTCTTTTGCAAGCGATTCTCAATTGCAGCTGCCATGGGGTAGCAAATGTCACATCCCTGGGCAGCATTTGCCCAGGCCCTCTCCCAGGCCGGTTTCTACCCTGGGCTGCATCTGGCCTCGCCAGCCGTTCTCGGACCACTGTGACCCGATCCCCATCCCCCCTGTCCCCCCCGCTCCTGGTTGGCTTCGGGCTTCTCGCAGCAGGAGCTGTGGTGGCCCTGGTGCGGGGGTTTTCCCAGGCCCAGGCCACGGAAATCGGCGTCTACTCCGGCCGCCACTACAACAGCGACCAGGCTCTTTATAAGAAGTTCACCGCCCGCACCGGCATCCGCGTGAAGCTGCTGGAGGGCAAGGATGATGCCCTCATTGAGCGTTTGCGCCAGGAAGGCGCCAAGAGCCCGGCCGATGTGCTGGTGCTGGTGGATGCGGCCCGGCTCGAGAAAGCGGCCCGGATGGGGCTCTTTCAGCCGGTCCGCTCGGCGGCCCTGCAACGGGATGTGCCCGCTAACCTTCGCGATCCTCAGAACCGCTGGACCGCCCTGACCCGTCGGGTGCGTGTGGTGATCGTCAACCCGAAACAGGTGGATCCCGCCACGATCCGCGCCTACGCCGATCTGGCCAAACCAGCCCTCAAAGGACAGCTCTGCCTGCGCGACAGCCGCAGTGTCTACAACCAGTCGCTGGTGGCTGACCAGCTCATCCTGCGGGGCGAGGGGGCCACCCGGGATTGGATCCAGGGCATGGTGGCCAACCGCAACCCCCGCCAACCTTTCTTCACTGCTGATGTGCCCCTGGCCAGGGCGGTGGCCAAGGGTGAGTGTGCCGTTGGGGTGGTGAACTCCTACTACGTGGCCCGGATGCTGGCGGGGGAGAGCGGTGCGGCGGACAAGACCCTGGCAGCCAACCTGAAGGTGGTGTTCCCCACCCCGGCCCATGTGAATGTCACTGGGGCCGGGGTGACCCGAAGCTCCAAAAAGGCCGCGGCGGCCACCCAGCTGATCGAGTTTCTGGCTTCAGCCAGTGGTGGCGAGGGTTATGCCGCCGCCAACAACGAGTTTCCCCTCAAGGGCTTTGGCGGCAACGCCATCCTCAACAGCTGGGGCGCGTTCAAGGATGACGGCGTTTCCATTCAGTCCATGGGGGCCCGCAATCGGGAGGCCGTTGCTCTGATGCAGGCGAACGGCTGGCGCTAAGCCCGGCTCAGCCCTCCAGCAGGCTGCGCAACATCCAGGCCGTTTTTTCGTGAATCTGCAGCCGCTGGGTGAGCAAATCGGCCGTGGGCTGGTCGTTGGACTCCTCCGCCAGGCGAAACACCGCGCGGATCGTTCGGGCCACGGCCTCATGGCCCCCCACCAGCTCCCGCACCATGTCCAGGGCGGCAGGTTGGCCCTGGCTTTCGGCAATCGAGGCCAGGCTGGAGATGGCGCCTGCTCCGTAGGGGGCGGGGAAGCCAAGGGAGCGGATGCGCTCGGCGATGCTGTCGAGGGCGGTCCAGAGCTCGGTGTATTGCTCCATGAACATCAGGTGGAGCGTGTTGAACATCGGACCCGTCACGTTCCAGTGGAAGCCGTGGGTTTTGCTGTAGAGCACGGTGCTGTCGGCCAACACGCGCCCCAATCCCTCGGCAATGGTCTGCCGCTGATCAGCGGGGATGCCGATGTCGATGGGAGGGGCAGAGGAGGTCATCGCAGCAGAAAGGGGACTGTTCCCAGGTATAGATCAGATGGGGCTATGCGACTGGGGAAGGTTGGAGATGGTGATGGGCCTGGGCCAAACGATCAGCTTCGGCAGTGAGATCACGGGTGATCTGGCCAGGGCCGAGGAGCGGGAGTGGTTGATCACCAACGGGCTGGGCAGCTATGGCAGCGGCACCGTGGCCGGAACACGCACCCGGGCCTACCACGGCCTGCTGGTGGCGGCCCTGCGGGCTCCCGTCGATCCCTGTGAGCGCACCCTGCTGGTGGCCGCCCTGGAGGAGGTGGTGGAGGTGGGAGGGAGCTCTGTTCCTCTGGGCCACCCCTGGATGGTGTTCTTTGCCCTGGAGGGCACCGTGCCCACCTGGCGCTATGCCCTGGGCGATGCCCTGCTGGAGAAACGCCTCTGGATGCAGCCCGGCGTCCACACCACCACCGTGCTCTATCGGCTGCTGCAGGCCAGC